>DBEYTJ010000234.1:0-12634 GCA_048181065.1 Collinsella sp. | reverse complement strand
ACTTGGCAATGGCAAGCCCCAGACCCGAGCCCTGCGCGCCGGCATCGCGTGCGTTGTCGGCGCGGTAGAACCGTTCAAACGCGTGAGCTGCGGATTCCTGGTTCATGCCGATGCCCTCGTCCTCAACACTTATGTCGATCGTGCCCGCGCCCGCATCCGGCGTTATGCCAAATGTGACGGTCGTTCCCGCATCCGAGTACTTGGCGGCGTTTTGCACGATCACGCGCAGAGCCTGCTTCACGAGCGCCACGTCGACGGGCGCATCGCAGCGCGGGTCGCTGGCAAGCGCAGCGTCAGAAGCCAGCCGATACGTGTGCTCGGTATCGATCATCTGCGATTCTTCGCATACCTCGCTGACCAGTGCAGCCAAGTTGGTATGCGCGCGCCGCAGGACCGTGCGCCCGGCATCGCCGCGCGCCAAAAACAGCAGCTGCTCCACAAGCTCTTGCATGTGCTCGCTTTCGGCTTTAAGGGACGCGATGGATTCCGCCAGCACGTCCGGGTCGTCCTTACCCCAGCGGTCGAGCATGTTCACGTAGCCCTGAATCACCGCGATGGGCGTGCGCAGCTCGTGGCTCGCGTCGTTGACAAAGCGCATCTGCTGCAGCTTGGCCTCTTGCATCTGACGCAGCAGACGGTTGAGTGCGACCTCGATGCTTGCCAGGTCGGCGTCGCCGGTAGTGACGCTCGGCGAGTCGACGCTTGCGCGCTCGATGGCCTGCTCCAGCGTTTCCATTTTGCCGCCGGCGAGTTGCATGCGGCCGAGTTCGTCCACGCGCAGGGCCAGATCGTTGAGCGGCGCCATGGTGCGGCGCACACGGCGAGCGCCGCCGAGCATATCGAGCATGCTGATGACCTGCCAACCTACAACAACGATATAGAGGGGCCAAAGTGCGATGAGGTCCTGCGCGAGGGGGAAGGTCTTGGTGGTACGCGCAAGCTCGACGGTATAGGTGAGCGTTGTCAGGTCCCAGCCGCGCGCGGGCTTCAGCGACATGCCGCGAACGGTGGCGCCGGGGATCCATCCTGCGGTAAACGCGCTGTCGGGCAGTGTCTGGTTGTATCCATAGACGAGGATCGCCGCCGCAATCACCATCAGCAGCAGATCGAGCCAGACGTAGCTCATCAAGCGGCGCCACATATAGCTCCAGTTGATGGCACGGGCGATGGAGGTGACGCGCTTGGCCTCGGCGTTACGCGCGGCAGACATAGCCCACCCCGCGCACGGTCTGGATGATACGGGCTCCGCCAGCGTCCTCGATCTTGGCACGCAGATGCGCGATGTGCACGTCGACGTTGTTGGTGTCGCCCACGTATTCGTAGCCCAGCGCCTCGTGCGCGATGCGCTCGCGCGTGAGCACGGTCTCGGCATGCGCCATAAGCAGGGCGAGGACATCGAACTCGCGGGCAGTCAGCACGATGGGCGAGCCGCCGACCGTGACTTCGCGGCGGTCGGGATCGAGCGCAACCGAGCCCACGGTAAGCGCGGCGGGGGAGGGCGAGGCAGCGGTCTGGGCCGTGTCGGTTGTCGGGGACATTGTGGCGATACCGGCGGCCGTGCCGCTCGCTACGCCCGCCCTGGTGCCGGCGCCGCCAACGCCCGAAGCCGCCCGCACGGCCTCCGAGCGCTTCAGCGCCACACGGATCCTTGCGAACAGCTCCTCAATGGCAAACGGCTTGGTCAGGTAATCGTCGGCGCCGGCATCGAGCCCGGCCACCTTGTCCATCACGGCATCGCGCGCGGTGACCATGATCACCGGCACATCCTTGTGCTTGCGGACACGCCGCAGGACCTCCATGCCGTTGAGCTGCGGCAGCAGCACATCGAGCAGAATCAGATCGTAGTCGCGCTCCAGTGCCAGGTCCACGGCGGTGCGGCCGTCGGCGGCGTGCTCCACCTGGTAGCCCTCGTGCTCCAGCTCGAGCGTCACAAAGCGGGCGATTTTCTCCTCGTCCTCTACGATCAGAATCCGTGCCATGCGTGCCCCCGTCTGCGATTACTTGTCGTCGTTGAGATTTTGTTTGATGTCGTCCGCGGCGTTGGCGGCGTGATTCATAAGGTTGTTGATACTGCCGGGCACGTCGCCGTCGCTGTCGATGCGGTAGCGCATGCCAAAGAACAGGCCAATCAGCATCAGCCATATCGTGGCGCCCCAGGCAAACAGCGCGACGATGGGGATCAGGATAGGGATGTTGAGGATGATCGCATCGCGGCGCGTGGCGATAAACTTGGTGTCCAGGCTCAGGCGGAAGAGTTTTTTGAGGTACTCCCATACGCTGTCCATCTTTTTAGAGAAGTCGGTCTTTTCGCTCGACTTTTCGTAGGCTGCCTGCGCGGCGACCATCTCGGCAGAGGGCTCATCGACTGGCGTGGACTCGGTGGCGGCATGCGCCGATGTGGTCTGGGTCTTGCCCTGCGACTCAAGCCAAATGATGGCATCCAGGACGTTGCCGTTGGCGGCGTCGAGCGCGGCCTTGGCATCGGTGTAGCTCACGTTGCACTTGGTGCGGATGGTTTCAACTTTTTCGAGGTCGTCCATGACCTGTCCTTTCGTTCGATGGGCGCGACGCCGGGCGATTTGCCCGGGCGCGAGCGTTGCGTTCGGCGGCCTGCGTGGCGCCGCCCCGCCCTTGGTCGAACTCTATAGTGCAGGTTATAGATTAAGCGATTCTTGAGCCAAGATTAATGTTGGATGAGTTTTTGGGTGGCAGTGGGGAAGGGAGAGGTGTCCTTCTGGGTAGCTAGCAGCGAGGTCTAATACTTTTCCGAGAAGTGAACGAGCTAAATCGGACCCCCGAAGCATCGACACCTTAAGGGCATCGTTTCCTGCGGTTTCGATACTGGAATCCTGCGATCTTGCCGACGAAAAATGTGGATGCTTCAGGGGTCCTAAAACAGACGTTCACTTCGCGGAAAAGTATTAGACCTCGATAGCGGGGGATGGGGTACCGGTAGCAAAGTGGCGTCAGAGGATGGGATAAATAAGGCAAACAGATCACATGAATCAAAAATCACGTTGCGAAAGCATATTTTAACTGCGGAGGATATAGCGGACTAGCTTGCAATGTGACGTATTACCGCATCTCCGGCTGGATAAATTCATTATGACAAGCTGCTTCTATCTAGATCGTTTATGAGATGGATTCTGACCCATCGCGATGCCTTTTCGATAGGTCGGAATCCATCTTGGATTAATGGCGGTCAACAGACTCTTCGGTGAAAGGTGCTAGCCCATAAGAACTGCAAGCTTCATCGAGTTTTCAACGGCGGTGTAGCTCATAGCGCCTTTGCCGACCTTTTGCGGATCGTAGTCAGATTGCTGGATGACGCCGCTGTACTGGGCAACGACGTTTTCAAATGCTGGGCTATCGAGGAACTCGTGCGGATCTGTTTTCCAACGTACTTTCCCCTGATCATCCGTTTCCATCAAGGCGCGGAGGCCGCAGACTAGGGGGTAGATAAAGCCCTCGGGTACAGGGCTACCCGCCTCGTTTTTAAAGAAGGGGGTTCGGTATTCATCGCGACTGTTTTTAAGGCTCTTGACGGCGCCGATTTTTCCGTAGCTTCCGGTTTTGTTGTAGTACTTGGGGAAGCGCGAATAGATTTCATCGTATAGACCGGGGAGGTCCGTAGCCACTTTGAGTGCGCTAAGAACTTGCGGATTCTTGAGTTCGCGGCGCGCTGAACCAGCGGCTTTGCTAACTCGGTCATCTCTCATTAGTTGCAAAAACTTCTCCTGACATTTCTCCTTACCGCTGTATACCAAGGGAGGTTGCGGTGCCTCGATATCGCCAGCGGTGACGTCGCTCGAAATGAGTGATAACGGGATCCAAGATAGCGCGACAAGCTTTCTGGATTCAATGGGCTTGCCATCGTTGGTTTTCCAGCTAATTTTGCCTGCAAATCCAGGGTACTTTTCGGCATAAAGAGTCTTAAAGGAATCGAAAAGGCCCTCCTGATTACCCTTGGTGCCTTGCGTGAGCTGGGCGTTATTGTTGCGAGCGTCGCAGATTTCCAAAAGTGAGGTGCGGAAGTTCTCAACGCAGAGCGCGTCGTTTGGGTCGGTTGGAACGAGCAATTCGACAGGAATCGAGAAGTCTAGAGTACTTATGCCTTTCTCTTTGAGGGCCGCTTTTTCTTCACGGAGAAGTGACAGATAGCCTTCAATATCGGCTCGACGGTTCATCCATGTTTGCTTGAATGAATCCCAGATTGAGACTTCGTTCTTTCTTGGGGGACGATTGCCAAGTGCAAGCTCTGCTTCACTGAGAATGTAACTGCCGATAGCGAGGGTATTATGGCCACCATCGAGAATTCCCTCAACCTCATCATTGGGGGTAAAGCTCAAACGATAGCGACCGCGCTCAAGGGGTTCATAGTTCGAAGACGCGAGCAAAATTCCCTTTGACTTAAAAGGAAATAGCTTTTGTTCAGGGGATAGTTCGTCCGCACGGATGGAAGCCTGAATGGCATCGGTAACGGATCCCAAGCGAGAGTTGCGAGGGTTGGCATCGAGGTCGAGCGTATCAATTATTTTGATAAGAGATTTGGGGGACATCAAGCCGACGACCTTTTTTATATCCCCAAGCTTTTGCACGTAGCTGTCGGTAAATCGAACAATAATGTCGGTGCTCATAGCGAAACCCTTTCGTCTAAAGTAGTCAAAACAACAGGCCTGCGCTCTTGGAGTGCCGGAGATTGAAAGGGAGCGTCGCTAATAAAAAAGCTGGTCTCCCAGCTCTAGACGAAAGCCATAACGGTGATCGGGCGTTATGGTGTTGTACCTAGAGACATCCGTCTCATCCTCCAGCCCCTATCCAGGAAGCTTGATCGAAGGACCTCACTGACCGAGGAAGAGATCAAGATCTTCGCGGAAATAAATCGGACTGCTTTTTTGTGAACGGTGGGTAAGTGACGGCGATCGGTATTTGTGTCCGCACGACATGTGACACTTACCCTACCGCCCTGCTCTGCCACGGCGGCATGCATCTGAACAACGACCCTCTAAGGAGTTCGATATCGATGAGTGATAACACCAAGCATCTCGCAAAGAAGTGCGTCAAGGACGCGGGACCGTGCCTCGCGCTGTGCGCGGCCGGCGCAGCGGTTGCACTGCTGGCTGTTCTGGGGCCGTTCGACGTACTCCGAAGTGCCAGCTCTCTGCACGTTTGCATGGCCCTTGCCGGTGCCATGATGACCGGCGGCGTGCTCGATCTGATTTTTTTGGGTGTTTGACCCGTTTGGATGGAAGAATGAAGGGTAAGCCCTAAGGGATGGATACCCCGCAGCAACAGGAGCACCCCGTGATCTGGTTTACCAGCGATACTCATTTTGGACACGAGAACATGCTACGGCTTAGCGATAGGCCTTGGTCGACTGTTGCGCAGATGAACGACGCCATGGTCGCTAACATTAACAGCAAGGTTGCTGCGGATGACGAGCTCTACATCTTGGGTGACTTTAGCTTTAAGATGACGGTCCAAGATGCCTACGAGCTGCGCAAAAGCATTGCATGTAAGCGCGTCCACCTACTGCCCGGCAACCACGACAAAGACTGGACGCAGTCTGCGGTAGCGGATGCTTTTATCGTCGAGCCGCCCATTTGCGTGCTCAAGATCAACCGCCAAAAAATCGTGTTGAGTCACTATCCCATGGTCGACTGGCAGGGCATGTCGCACGGCAGTTGGCATCTGCACGGACATATCCACAGCTGCGGCGGCGCGTACAACAAGTTCAACCTCAGGCAGGGACTGCTGCGCTATGACGTGGGCGTGGACGCTAACAGCTACGCCCCGGTAAGTCTGGATGAGCTCAGGTCGTGGTTTGCGCAGGTAGACGAGCCGGTGCGGTGCGTTAAATGGCCGTGGTGGGTCAACGCTACGGGTGACGAGCAGATCGAGCACGATCTCGAAACCCATAAGAGGGAAGTGGTGATCCGATGACGGTCTATGTGACGGGCGATATTCACGGTGGGGTCGACATGCAAAAGCTGCGCGACTGGGATCTTGGGGATAGTCTGACGAGCGATGACTATTTGATTGTCGCGGGCGACTTTGGCTTTCCGTGGGATTTTTCTGCCGAGGAATGCGCCGATATCGCCTGGCTGGAATCGCGCCCCTATACCGTGCTGTTTGTCGACGGCAACCACGAGCGTTTCGATCACTGGGCAGAGCGTCCCATGGAGCTGTGGCACGGTGGGCTGACGCAGCGTCTGTCGGATACCTCTCCCATACGGCGCCTGACGCGTGGCGAGGTTTTTGAGCTCGATGGCTCAACGATTCTTACCATGGGCGGCGCCACGAGCGTGGACAAGGAATACCGCATTCCCTATTCCAGCTGGTGGCCGCAGGAGCTGCCGGATGAGCGCAGCTTTGAGGAGGCGCGGACAAAGCTCGACAGTGTGGGCTGGAAGGTTGACTACGTGGTCACCCACACCTGCTCTACGCGCATGCTTTCGCCCACGCTCTATCCTGCGCCCGGCTGGAATTGCCCCGCCGTCGACCGACTTACGGCGTTTTTCGATGAGCTGGAAGACCGCTTGGACTACAAGCACTGGTACTACGGGCATTTTCATCGGGATGCCAACCCGGCCGAGCGCCATACCGTGCTCTATGACTGCATCGTTCGCCTGGGCGACGAACTCCAGCCCTGGGATGTTGCGTAGGGGTGGGGTGGCTGGCTACTCGGCCGTTACAGTGATATTTTCCCGGTGTGCGCGGATGGCGTCCCAGCTAAAGTGCTCGACCAGCTGCTCGGCAGAGCGCGGTGTGGTGTCCGGCGCGATGCCCGTTTGCCCGGCGAGCCAGCCCAGCAGTGCCTCGGGTGTGCCAAAGCGGGCACGGAGCTCGCCCAGGTCCAGATCGCGGTCGCGCTTGGAAAGGCGGCGGCCATCCGGCGACATGAGCAGCGGAATGTGCGCGTAGTGCGGCGTGGGAAGTCCCAGCAGGTGCTGCAGATAGATCTGGCGCGGCGTGGAGCCCAGCAGGTCGCATCCGCGTACGACTTCGGTGACGCCCATGGCGGCGTCGTCGACCACCACGGCTAGCTGGTAGGCAAAAACGCCGTCGCTGCGGCGCACCAAAAAGTCGCCGCACTCGGTGGCGAGTGCTTCGCATTGGGCACCATACGTGCGGTCCACGAATTCGACCACATCGTCTGCGAGGTCGTCGACGGTGGGCACGCGCAGGCGCGTGGCTGGGGCGCGCAGGGCACTGCGGCGGGCAACCTCCTCGGCAGAAAGGCCTCGGCAGGCGCCGCGGTAGATGGGCGTGCCGTCGCTGGCGTGCGGCGCGCTTGCGGCGTGGAGCTCGGCGCGCGTGCAAAAGCAGGGGTAGGTGAGGCCGGCGTCTTGCAGCTGGCGCAAGGCGCTCTCGTACAGGTCCAGACGATTGTGCTGGTAGTAGGGGCCTTCGTCCCACTCAAGCCCCAGCCAGGTCAGATCGTCAATCAGTTGAGCGGCAAGTTCCGGGCGCTTGCAGCGATCGTCCAGGTCCTCGATGCGCAGCACGATGTTGCCGCCCTGGCTGCGGGCCGAAAGCCACGCGCACAGGCAGCTGAACACGTTGCCCAGGTGCATGCGGCCCGAGGGCGACGGGGCAAAACGGCCCACGACAGGTGCGGGAACGGAGGCAGGCTGCGTCGTTGGCACGTCCGCGGCGGGCGTTGCTATGTTGCGTGTTTTGATATCCATGCGGACGAGTATAGCGCGGTGCTTGGCAGGGAAGGCGTTTCCGTGGCTCGCAAGTTGGCGGCGCTGCGCATTGTGCACGGTGGGTCTGCGGTCCAACGTCTCGATCGCCGTACGCCGACTCGGCCTTATACACGGCAGAAACCCCGGCAGCTCTTCGCAACTGCCGGGGTTTCCGCGGAAAAGGGGGACATGATCCACGAGCGAACGGGAAAGGGGCAACCGTTTTCGCTCAACTGCTTTATGCCCTTTACTCGCGGGCTCAATCAGCGCGCGCCGCAGCAACACAAAGCCGCTACACCTGTGACGGAGCTGTGAAGTGGTATCTATTGCTGACGCGGGACTCGGCCAAAGAGCGTCCCAAACGACAATTTTGTTGCTGCCTGTCGGTTCAGCCCAATGATCCGTTTTCCTCCGTCCCCAATAGATCATTTTCCAAGTGTCGGGGTGCGGGCGTGACTTTCATCCCGTTTGGCACTCCGGTCGCCTAGATGTTCGTCATGCGTACCCGCAAACGTGGGACAATGGCGCTGTTGGTTTTACAGACAAAGGATGTGCCTATGAACACCCTCGCCGCCAAAGTCAGCCGGCAGCGCTGCCTGTTTGCGCGATTCGCTTCCGTCTGCGTGCTCGTCGCGCTTGCGTTGTTGCTGCTGCCTGTCGCCGCGCACGCCGACGGCTACTCCATGACCCAAACCTATATCGGCGCCACGGTCGAGGCCGACGGCTCGCTGACCGTTGTCGAGGGACGCCAGTTTGATTTCGATGACGATATCAACGGCGTGTTTTGGGAGATCAATACGGGCTCTAACCAGCAGGGCGGCGCGGCGGGCGTCAATGTGCTGAGCGTCGAGGAAGACGACACCGCGTTTAACAAGGTCGACAGCGCGAACAAGGGTGACTCTGGCGTCTACACGGTCGAGCAGACTGGTGACGGCGTAAAGATCAAGGTGTTCAGCCCTCACGAGAGCGGCGATAGCGCGATCTATTACGTGAGCTACACCATGACCGGTGCGGTTATGAACTGGGCCGATACCGCCGAGCTCTATTGGAAATTCGTGGGCGACGGCTGGTCCGCGGATTCCGATGACGTCGAGATGGAAGTGTACTTCGCAAATGCCGCTGCCGGGACGGCGGCCGTCAAGGGCGATAACTTCCGCGCATGGGGGCACGGCCCGCTGACGGGCGACGTATCGCTCGATGCGGATGAACCCATGGTCACCTATACCATTCCCTGCGTGCATCAGGGCGAATTCGCCGAGGCACGCATCGCCTTCCCCAGCGACTGGGTGCCGCAGCTTGCCGCCTCGGGCGAAGAGCGCATGTCAACGATCCTGAGCGAAGAGAAGGAATGGGCCGACGAAGCTAACGCCCGCCGCGCTCACGCTCGCATGATTGCCAATGTACTTGCCGTACTAAGTGTTGTCGCGGCGGTGGCCTTTACCGGCACAATCGTTGTGCTCAAGCTGCGCCGCCGCAAGCCCAAACCGCATTTCCAGGACGAATATTTCCGCGATGTGCCTTCGGACGACCATCCCGCCGTGCTTTCGGCCCTCATGAGCTGGAACGAGGTGCCCGATCAGGCATATATCGCCACGCTCATGAAGCTCACCGACGACCGTGTGATCAAGCTGGAGCAGGCGACCGTGACCAAGGCTAAGAAGGGCCTGCTGGGGCGCGAGAAAGAGGAGCAGACCTACCGCGTGACGGTGAGTGATGCGGGCTGGAAGTCGGCCAAGGGCATTGACCGCATGGTGCTCAAGGTCTTCTTTGCCGGTGCTAAGCCCGACGAGAACGGTGACCGTTCGCGCACGTTCGACGAGCTGCAGCACTACGTCAAGCAGCACGCTACACCCGTGGGCGACAAGCTCGAGGACTATCAGAACACCGTTAAGGGCAAGCTGGCCGATAGCGAGTACGTTGCCTCGGACGGCATTGTCGCAATGGTGTTTTGCCTGGTTCTCGGTATTCTGATCGCCTGTATTCCCGCGGGATCCATCTTCTTTACCGACGGCGCACAGGCGAACATTATCGCCGCGGTTATCTCGGTGCCGATTGTGCTGGTGGGTATTGGCGTGGGCCTTACGTTCCGCCGCTTTACGCCGGAGGGCGCCGAGGTGGCGGCTCGCTGCAAGGCGCTCAAGCATTGGCTTGAGGATTTCACGCGCCTAAAGGAAGCCGTTCCGGGCGATCTGGTACTGTGGAATAAACTTCTGGTGATGGGTGCGGCGCTGGGTGTTTCCAAGGAAGTCCTGCGTCAGCTTGCCGAGGCTGTTCCTCCCGAGGTGCGCGAGGCTGACGGTTTCTACGACAATTACCCCTGCTACTGGTGGTACTACCATCATTACGGCATCGAGTCGCCGCTCGATGCGTTTAACGATGTGTATCACGAGAGCATCCGTGAGCTGGCTTCGAGTTCCGATAGCTCGAGCGGTGGCGGTGGCGGCGGCTTCTCTGGCGGCGGAGGCGGCGGCGTCGGCGGAGGCGGCGGCGGAACGTTCTAGCGCGCTCTGATTTTTGGGATGGATCTTCTCCGGCGACTGTTGGCGGAAAATCTATCCCATTTTTATGCTTTGAAATGGGTCTATCTTTCCGTTACGGATCCCCACACAGGGGGCAGTGGGCAAAAAATGCCAAATATGAGTACTGTTGCCATTATAGTGACATATATTTGCACTAAATAATGGGCTCCTAATGAGATTATCTCTCGTTAGGGGCCCATTTTATTGAACATTTGTGGAAATACGTCAGCTCGCCTGACTGGCTGCTAGGTAGCGCGCAGAGATGTGGTGTAAGAGGCGGGGCATGCCCCGCCTCTTCTCTTTCTTGAAAGGGAGGGGACACCGCCTAGAATTCGTCGTTGGAGTAATGAAGGTGACGAATGGAAGGAAAGGCGATGCCCCAAGAAGAGAGTGTACTGCGCCTCGGCCGCGACGAGGCCCTCGAGGCGGCGAGGCTTTGGCAGGAGTGCGGCGACGCGCGCGAGTTCGCGTGCAGGGTGCTGGGCGGCGTGATGAACGCGCTGATGGACTCCGAGGCCCAGCAGATGTGCGGCGCGAGCCGCAACGAGCGCAGCGACGGCAGGGAGAACAGCCGCAACGGCTACCGCCCCAGGTCGCTCAAGACCGCCGTGGGCGACGTGGAGCTCGAGATACCCAAGCTCAGGCACGGCACCTACTACCCCGAGGGCATGCTCGCGCGATGGTCGCGCGTCGACACCTCGGTGGCCGCCATCGTGCAGGAGATGTACGTGTGCGGCGTGTCCACCCGCAAGGTCGAGCGCGTGGCGTCCAAGCTGGGCATATCCTCGCTGTCGAGCTCGGAGGTCTCGAGCCTCTGCTCCGACCTCGACGCCGAGGTGGAGGAGTTCCGCCGCCGCGACCTGTCGGGCACGCCGTGCTGCTACCTGTGGCTCGACGCCACCTACATGAGCTGCAGGGTCGGCTCGTCGGTCGTCTCGCAGGGCGTCGTGACCGCGATCGGGCTGGGCGCCGACGGGCGCAAGCACTTCCTGGGCTGCGACGTGGTCGACACCGAGAGCGAGGACTCCTGGGCGGCATTCCTCGGCGGGCTGCGCGAGCGCGGGCTGGCCGGCGTTCGCCTCGTGGTCTCCGACAGCCACGCCGGGCTCGTGGCCGCCGTCTCGCGCCTGTTCCAGGGCTGCGCCTGGCAGCGCTGCGTGACGCACCTGCAGCGCAACCTCCAGAGCGCCTGCTCGGGCAGGCCCGAGGACTCCAAGGCGGCCGTCAGGGACCTCGTGCACGCCGCGGTCTACCAGGACGACCCCGACCTCGCGCGCTGCGTGTGGGCCGAGGCGGCGCCCTGGGTGGCGTCGGTGTCCGCCAGGGCCGGCGAGGTCTTCGAGCAGGCCGAGGACTCCGCGCTGGCGTTCACGGCCTTCCCCAGGGCGCACTGGGCCAAGCTCCGCACCAACAACGTCCAGGAGCGCGCCAACCGCGAGATCAAGCGCCGCTACAGGGTCGTGCAGTCCTTCCCCTCGAGGGAGTCGATGCTGCGCCTGACGTGCGCGAGCCTCATGGAGACCGAGGGGCAGTGGTCCCAGCAGCGCGTGTTCTCCGAGGCCTCGGCCGCCGAGGGCTTCGCCGAGCCCGCGGACAGGCCGGCCCCGACAGAGGGGAGGCGCCGCGCGCTCGGGCGGCGCGCCAGGGAGATAGTGGACGAGATAGTCGAGAAGCGCGGTCTCAAGAAGGAGTAACATCGGGACTTGCAGCGACGGACCTCAGGACACTCTTACACCACGTCTGCGCGCGCGACCGGCTGCTATGTCTAAAAGCCTCTAAAATGCCCCAAATCGCTGCTACTAAAAAGGTAACAGTACTCATATTTGATGTTTTTTGCCCACAGCTATTTGCAGACCCCTCTATAGGGCGACGCCAACGAGGGTTTCGTCGACTGTGCTACCCAAGAATGTCCCCAACGACTAGGTGCGGTTGCTGCCAAGGAGTGTCCCGGGGTGCCGGCACAGACGATATGAGCAGGACATAAAAACATTGAGAGCCCCTGCTGCATGAAAGACCGCGGATTAGGCCGACAATGGTGAGTGTCTAATTCAGCCGCGGCGGCCACGCCGCATTCATGGAAGGGGCTCCCATGCTCGATACTACCACCTTCGTCGGCCTCGACGTCCACGCCCGCTCGATAAAGGCAGTCTCCCTCGACGTCATGACCGGGGAGGTGCGCTGCGCGACCTTCGGCTACGACGCCGGCGCCGTCGCGGAGTGGGTCCGTTCCGTGGACCCCAGGGCCAGGTGCGTGTACGAGTCCGGGGTCACGGGGTTCGACCTGCAGAAGAGGCTCTCCGGCCTCGGGGTCGACTGCGTGGTCGGCGCCGTCTCGAAGATGATCAAGCCCAGCGCGGACAGGCGCAGGAAGAACGACCGCAACGACGCCGAGTTCCTCGCCCGCATGCTGTCGGTCGGCAACGT
>DBEYTJ010000233.1:0-14764 GCA_048181065.1 Collinsella sp. | reverse complement strand
CCCCCGCGAACTTCGCGGCGGCGGTCGGCCCCATGCCGTCCTCCGTCGCCAGGAGGAAGAGCTCGACCTTCTCCCTGCTGTACATGCGAACCTCCAGTCCGGACCGCCCCGCGGTCCAACTTTCTGTCCGCACCCCCTTGTAGGAACTATTTCACCGCAACTTATAAAGACGGTGTCGGGCTAGGACAAATCATCCTCGTAGGGCATTAAATCGGCAAGGTAGCCCTTCTCCTTGAGCATCGCCTCGATTTCGTCGAGGGTCTGTTCGTCCTCCGCCGCAATGCGATGGAAGTGATAGCCACTCGTCACCGTAAGCAGCGGAAAGCTCTTGCCGCTCTCGATATCGCGCAGATAGCGCTCGACATCGCGGCGGTTGCGGATGTCCAGGTCGGCCGTGATCTTGCCGTACACACGATGGTTGACGATCACGTTGAGCACGGCGCCACCCGCATCGACGATACTCGTAAGCTCGTCGCCCGCCTGCTCCACGCTGTGGCGAACCTTGACCAAGCGCGTAGGCACGGCGGGGCTGCTGGGGGCCTCCTGCAGCACGTAGCCGCGGTTGGTCGCCACGATATCGTGCCCATCGGCGCGCAGCAGGGCGATGTCCTGCACCACGATCTGGCGGCTCACACCCACCTCGCGGGCAAGCGCGCTGCCCGATACGGGCCCCTTGGCCCCCTCGAGCACGGCCATGATGGCACGGCGACGCTCGCGGGCGTTCATTATTTACCGTCCAGCAGACGCAGGTGTTTAAGCGAGAGGTCGAGGATCGGCGCGGAGTGCGTCAGGGCGCCCGAGCTAATAAAGTCAACGCCCAGGTCGGCAAGCGCGCGGATATTGCTGGCATCCACGTTGCCCGAACACTCGGTCTTGGCACGGCCGGCGATAAGTTCAATCGCGGCAGCCATATCGTCGTGGGTCATGTTGTCGAACATGATGATGTCGGCGCCGGCCTCCATGGCCTCGCGCACCATGTCCAGGTTCTCGCACTCGATCTCGACCGTCGTGGTAAACGATGCATGGGCGCGCGCCATCTCAATCGCACGCGTCACGCCACCGGCGGCATCGATGTGGTTGTCCTTGAGCATGACGGCCGTCGACAGGTTGTAGCGGTGGTTGCTGCCGCCGCCAATCTCAACCGCCGCCTTCTCAAACACGCGCATGCCCGGCGTGGTCTTGCGCGTGTCGACGAGCACGGTCTTGGTTCCCTCGAGCGCCGCGGCCATGCTGTGTGTATAGGTAGCGATGCCGCTCATGCGCTGCAGGTAGTTGAGCGCCACGCGCTCGCCCGAAAGCAACACGCGCGCGTCGCCGCGCACCTGGCCCACGTGATCGCCGGCATGCACCTCGTCGCCATCCGAGACATCAAACAGCACCGAGCTCTGCGAATCCAGCAGCTCAAAGGTGCGGGCAAACACATCCAAGCCGGCGATGATGCCGTCGGCCTTGGCGATAAGCTCCACCGTGGCGGGACGCGCCGTGGGGCACACGCTCGCCGTGCTCACGTCCTCAAACGTGATGTCCTCGCGCAGGGCCTGCAGAATCAGATCATCGACGACGAGCTTCATGGTAATGGGATTCATGGTCTACTCCTCCACGGCCTGCGTGCCGGCGGCACGGGCCAAATCATCGATTGCCAGAGGGTCGGCGCCCAGGGCGCGATGACGGCCATCGAGCGCGGGATCGCCCGCCTGCTCCACTGCGAGCGACTCGCCGGTGCGCATGTACCACGCGGCGCGACGACCCCAGACCAGCGCCTCGAGCAGGCTGTTGGAAGCCAGGCGATTCTTGCCGTGAACGCCGTTGCAGGCCGTCTCGCCCGCGGCGTAGAGCTCGGGCATCGAGGTGCGGCCGTCCTTGTCGACCCACACGCCGCCCATAAAGTAGTGCTGCGTCGGCGTAACGGGAATGGGCTCGTCCAAGATGTCGCGGCCGTCCTCCAGGCAGCGCGCGCGAATGTTGGCAAAGTGCCCGGTCACCACGTCGCGCTCGACGGGGGCAAAGCTCAGCCACTCGTGCTCGGTGCCGTCCTGCTTCATCTGCTCGCGGATGGCGGCGGCGACAACGTCGCGCGGCTGCAACTCGTCGGTAAAACGCTCGCCGGCGGCGTTGAGCAAAATCGCGCCCTCGCCGCGGCAGCTCTCGCTGATCAGGAACGTGCGACCCGGCTGCGGCGAGAACAGACCCGTGGGATGGATCTGCACGTAGTCCAGGTGCTCCATCTTAATGCCATGCTCCTGCGCGATGTAGCAGGCGTCACCGGTGAGCTGCGGGTAGTTAGTCGAGTGGTCGTAGACGCCGCCAATGCCGCCCGTCGCCCACAGCGTGTGGCGGGCATGGATCTTAAACGGCTTACCGGCATGCACGCCCTCAGCGGCATTTGCCAGCTCGTCGGCGGGGCGAACCGAGTTGTCCTCGTCCACGGCTACGGCGACGACGCCGGTGCACACCGTGGCGTCATCGCGCTCGGCGGTCAGGATGTCGGCCATGGCCACGTGCTCCAAAATCTGCACGTTGTCCAGCTTGCGAACGGCCTGGAGCAGCTTGGTCGTGATCTCCTTGCCCGTAATGTCGGCATGGAAGGCAATGCGCGGACGGCTGTGCGCGCCCTCGCGGGTAAAATTGAGGCTGCCGTCGGCCTTGCGCTCAAAATCCACGCCCATCGCTAGCAGGTCGTTGATGACCGAGCGGCTCGAGCGAATCATGATGTCGACGCTCTCGCGGCGGTTCTCGTAGTGGCCGGCGTGCATGGTGTCCTCAAAGAAGGCATCGTAGTCCGAGCCTTCGGGCAGCACGCAGATGCCGCCCTGCGCGAGCATCGAATCGCACTCATCGACCGCGCCCTTGGAGAGCATGATCACGCGCGTGCTCGTCGGCAGATTGAGGGCCGCGTACAGACCCGCCACGCCGCAGCCGGCAATGACGACGTCGCACTCCATATCGGGGTATTGCTTGGTTTCCACAGGAATCCTCTCCCTTGAATGTGACATAAGGGACCGTCCCTCATGCAACATTGTTCTAGCGTGCTGCGTACTCGAGCATACGGTCGAGCGTGAGCTTGGCCTGGTCTGCTGCCTCGTCCGAGACGCCGATCTGCACCTCGCCCTCGCCCGTCTCCAGGCAGCGCACGAGCTTTTCGAGCGTGATGAGGTCCATGTTGACGCAGGTGGGCTGCACCGCGGGGAAATAGAACTTCTTGCCGGTGCCCTGGCAGCGGCGCTCGAGCTCGTAGAGCACGCCGCGGACCGTCACGATAATGAACTCGCTCGCGTCGGACTCCTCGGCATACTTGATGATGCCGGCGGTGGAGCCGATGTAGTCGGCCTCGGCCAGAACGTCGGCCTTGCACTCAGGATGCGCCAGCACGAGCGCGTCGGGGTGGGCCTCCGTCGCGTCGACGATCTGCTCGACGGTGATGATGTGATGGCGCGGGCAGTAGCCGTTGTTGAGAATGACGTGCTTTTGCGGCACCTGCTCGGCTACGAAGCGGCCCAGGTTTTGGTCGGGAATGAACAGGATATGCTGCTGCGGCAGCTCGGACACGATCTTGACGGCGTTGGAGCTGGTGACGCACACGTCGCTCCAGCTCTTGATCTCGACCGTGGAGTTGACGTAGCACACCACGGCCAGGTCGTCGCCGTACTCGGCGCGCGCCGCGTCGACCGTCTCGCGCTTGACCATGTGAGCCATGGGGCAGTCCGCGCCCGGCTCGGGCAGCAGCACGGTCTTAGTGGGATTGAGCAGCTTGGCGCTCTCGCCCATAAACTCCACGCCGCACAGCACGATGGTCTGCTGCGGCAGGCTTTTGGCGAGCTTTGCCAGGTAGAAGCTATCGCCGACGTAATCGGCAACGGCTTGGACCTCAGGCGCCACGTAATAGTGCGCCAGGATCACCGCGTCACGTTGGGTTTTTAGTTGCTGAATGGCCTCGACGAGCTCTGCGGGCACCAGTGCCGCGCGCTCCGTTGCCGTCGTTGCCGATGCTAGGCCGGCCGCGATATCGCGTGCAAGCTCCGACGCATCCATGTTCGCGCTCTGTGCCATCAAGGCCCCTCTCTTTTGGCGAATCTTGGAGCTTTAGTATGACACCTAGGTTTACAGCTGACAAGACAGCTGTAAACCTAGGTGTAAAGTTGAAATAAAGATTCAATCATGTGGCAGGTCCATTTTCGAACTGGCAAGCTGAGGATAGCTGAGCTCTCGATGGCGCAGGAGGCATCTTTCGCCACCGCAATACCGCTTGGCGCGAGTTGCACGCCGTGGGGCGCAAACGGTCCGCACCCCCGCAAGCGGTCCGCACCCAATGTGGCAAAATCGAACTACTTAAGGGGGCCGAATGCTCAAGATTATTGCCTGCGACGATGATGTCGCTTTTCTAGATAGACTGCACCGGATGATCGACCGTTGGTCGACCGAGACGGGCACGACGGTCGATGTCGCGCTCGTCACGCGCGGCGAGGACCTGCTGGCCCGCCATGCCGCATCGCGCGCCGACATCATTCTGCTCGACATGATCATGCCGCTCGTCAACGGCATGGACACCGCACGCGAACTGCGCCAGGCCGACACCGCCGTGCGCCTGGTGTTCCTCACCTCGTCGCCCGAGTTCGCGCTGGAATCTTACGAGGTCCGCGCCTTCGACTATCTGCTCAAGCCCGTGACTTACGAACGCCTGGCGCGATTACTCGACGAGCTTTCGAGCATGCGCCCGGCGGCAACCGACGAGCTCGTGATCAAAACTTCCTTTGGCTACCACGCCCTGCGCCTGTCCGACATCGAATATGCCGAGGCGCGCAACAAGCACGTGGTCTTCCACCTGCGCGACGGACGCGATATCGAGGCACTCGAGTCGTTCCGCAGCGTCGAGGACCGCTTGGAGCAAAACGCGGTCTTCTTTAAATGCCACCGCAGCTACCAGGTCAACCTGCGCAATATCGATCACTTTGACCGCACGGACATCGTCATGCGCTCGGGCACGTGCATCCCGCTTTCGCGCAGCTGCAAGCAGGGATTCCAAGACGCCTACTTTGCGGCGCGCTTTGAGGGTGGGAGACGCTGATGGTCTCCTCGGTCGAAATGGTCCTTTGGGCAATCCACCACGCCACGACGCTGCTCTTTGGCGTCTTTGCCTCGGCGGCACTGTGCGGTGTCGAGATCAACCGGCGTCATGCGCTTGAACTGGTGTTGGTCGGTGCCGTAACCGGATGCGCATTTGGCCTCGCCAATGCCGTCGGCGGCGAGCTTTTTGCCCGCCAGGTATATCCGCTCGTCGTGCATCTGCCGCTCGTCATCTATTTGTGCGCGCGCTACCGCCTGAGCCCGCTGCTTGCCGTGCTCGGCATTACGAGTGCCTATCTGAGCTGCCAGTTCAGCAATTGGATGGGCATCGCCGCATTTGCCGCAACCGATTCTCAGATTGCGTACTATCTGGCGCGCATCGCGACCACACTCGCCGTCTTTGCCGTCCTGTTGCATTGGGCCGGCGACATCGGTCCACGCTTGGCGATTAAAAGCACCGCCGAGCTGGGCATCCTTTTAATCCTGCCGCTCGTCTATTACGTCTTTGACTATGCCACCAACGTCTACACCACGCTGTTCCACTCGGGCTCGGTGGTGACGGTTGAGTTTTTGGCCTTTGCGCTCTGCGCGTTCTACCTTATGTTCCTCGCCGTCTACCTGCGTGAATACGAAGAAAAGGAAACCGCCGAGAGAGAGCGCTGGATGCTCGAAACCCGCGACAGCGTCGCCATCAAAGAGCTCGAGGCTTGGCGTCAATCTGGGCGCGAGCTGTCGATTCTTCGCCACGACATGCGCCACTTTCTACGCGGCCTGGCCGCTTTAATTGAAGAGGGCCACACCGACGAGGCGCTCGATCGCATCGACGAACTCTGCGAAGCCGGCGACCGCACCGCCGTACGCCGCTTCTGCGCCAACAAGACCGTAAACATCGCGCTTTCGTCATTTAACTCGGATATCAATAGAAACGGCATTACCGCCAACCTGCGCGCCGCCGTACCCGAAACCATCCACGTAGGTGACGCCGACCTGTTTAGCGTGCTCTCAAATGCCTTGGAAAACGCTATCACCGCCGCAAGCGCCGCGCCCCAGGGAAAGCGATTCGTCGACTTTGACCTGCGATTAGAGGACGGCCAGCTGCTGCTGTTAGTTTCCAACACGTTTGACCGCGCGCCGCGCATGGTCGACGGCATGCCCGTAGCCGGGCACACCGGACACGGCTTTGGAACCAAGAGCATTAAGCTTGCCGTCGAACGCATGAACGGCAACTGCCAGTTCCGCATTAACGGCGATCGGTTTGAGCTGCGCGCTGTGATGTAGAAGTGCGGCGCCGATCTCGCGGCGTGTCTTGCCCGCCAGGCAATCGCTCACCGGCGCCAATCCGCTACAGCGGAGCGGCCGCCGGGGTCAGCTGCTTGATGTATGCCCACATGCGCTGCTTGGCGGCTTTGTCAGTGAGCGCCGCCTCAAAACCGTCGAGCGCGAGCACGCGGCGACCCTGCACATGGGCGACCAAGCCGGGCTTGAGCATGGCGGTGTCGAAGTCATCGATTGCCACGAGCATATCGGCGTAGGTCTCGCGCATGGCGTCAGCCGCGTTGTTGTCGAGCAGCAGCACCGCCTCGGGGTCCAAAGCCTCAAGCGCCTCACGGAACAGCTCGCACGGCAGAGTCTCGCCCACCGCGACCGTCCCATCACCCACGCCGGCGACGCTTGCCAGCACGCAAAAATCCTCGGGCGCGTAGCCGATGGCCCCAAGCGCCTTGCGCAACGCCGCGCCATCCGGGCCGGCGGCAAGCTCGCCACCCGAACGCTCGGCCTCGTCCAGATCGCCTTTGACCAGCACGATCGGCGAGCACGCGTTGCCCGCGATACGCACGCCACGACCCGCGAGCGATGCGAGCTCCTGCTCGGTCGCCTGGGCGATGGCTTCTTTTTTCTGGCTTTGTGACGTGGGCATGCGCTCTCCAATCGTTTGCGTGCCCACCATTATATAAAAGAGCCGCCCGCGAGTGGTTGCTTTGCGGGCGGCTGGGTATAAGCACGGTCGTACTGAGTTTTACGCGGCCGAGCCGCGTCGCATTATGGAGGTCACCATGGCTGACATTAATCAGATTACCCCCGAGAACTTCGATTCCATCGTTAACGACAGCCTGCCCGTGCTGGTCGATTTTTGGGCACCGTGGTGCGGGCCCTGTCGATCCCTCTCGCCCATCGTTGACGAGGTTGCCGATGAGCTGGCGGGCAAGCTTGCCGTTGCCAAATGCAACGTCGACGACAACCAGGACCTGGCCATGAAGTATGGCGTCATGAGCATCCCCACGCTGATTGTGTTTAAGAACGGCGAGGAGATTGACCGCTCGGTTGGCGCTCTGCCCAAGGCGAGGCTGCAGGCGCTGCTGGAGAAGCATCTGTAATACGCTTGTTACATGTTGCCGTCTGCCTGCCGTCCATGAGCGCTTTTACGCCGCTCGCCGGACTTCTGAATGCACCGAGTGCAACCACGGATAGTATGGTAGTCACAAACAGCCCCCAGTGAACGGGTGCGGGTCGCACAGACTCGTACCCGTTTTCTTATGCAGCTGCGCGCAGAGCGGGCGTAGTAAAATCTGAACCACTGAACTGCCCCATACAAAAGGAGATTTCCCATGCATGATGTTGGAATGAACATGAGCCAGCTTGCCATGAGCGTCAAGCAGGTCGACGACACCATCGAGCTCGCTCACGAGTGGAGCCATCAGCTGCTGCATGCGACCGAGAATTTTGACATGGAGCGCATCGGCGCCAAGCTCGAGGCCGCCATGGCCGCGCTCCACGAGGCGCATGACGCGCTCGAGGGCTACGAGGAAGCCATCGAGGCCGACCACAACTCCGTCGGCTCCGTGAAGCTGGTGTAAGGTGGCCGAACACGAGCACTGCTGCGAGTACGAGCACGAGCATCCGCACGGGGCGGACGGTGACGCGGGCTGCCACTGTAGTAGCTCCGGCTCCGAGCTGGTCCGCTTTTCGGTTACCGCACCGGACGACCTGCTGCGCCGTTTTGACGAACAGATCGCGCGCCGCGGCGACGTGGCCAACCGCTCCGAGGCCGTGCGCGATTTGATTCGCGCCTCGATCGCCAAAGAGCAGATGCGCACGCCCGATGAGCACGTTATCGGGTCGCTCACCATGATCTACGACCATCACACCGGCGATCTGACGCGCCGCCTGGACGAGGTGCAGCACGACTACACCGACGAGATCGTATCGACGATGCACGTGCATTTGGATCACCACAACTGCTTGGAAATCCTGGCACTCAAGGGTCGCGGCGAGCGCGTCTACGAACTAGCCGACCGCCTGCTGGGCCTGCGCGGCGTTAAGCACGGCGAGCTCACGTGCGCCGCCACCAAGCAGAGCCTGGGGCTGTAGCGGGATTTCCCGCAGCGCACCTGCCAAATAGGGACAGGTTTGTTTTGGCAGGTTTAGAAGTTTTACCTACCAAAATAAACCTGTCCCTTTTTGGTCGGTTTTGATGAGGGGTGTCGCATGCGGCATGTGCATATTCATGTGACGGGCATTGTGCAGGGCGTTGGCATGCGACCGTTTGTGTATCGCGAGGCCATGGCACATGGCATTTGTGGATGGGTGCTCAATGCGGGCGACGGCGTGCATATCGAGGCGCACGCTTTGGCCGATGCGCTCGATGCTTTTGTTGCCGCGCTTTCTGAGCATGCGCCTGCGGCAGCTCGCGTTGAGCGAGTCGATATTGCGGATTTGGAGCCTGGCGGCTGGAGCGCTGCCGATGAGCAGGGCTTTCACATTGTGGCGTCGCAGGACCAGACCGCGCACACGACGCTCGTCTCGCCCGATATCGCCACCTGTGACGATTGCCTGCGCGAGTTGTTCGATCCCGCCGACCGACGCTATCACTACCCCTTTATCAACTGCACTAACTGCGGCCCACGCTTTACCATCATCCGATCGCTGCCTTATGACCGAGCGGCCACGTCGATGGATTGTTTTCCCATGTGTCCCAAGTGCGCTGCGGAGTATGTCGACCCACTCGA
The DNA here is from genome assembly GCA_048181065.1 of Collinsella sp. GTDB lineage: Bacteria > Actinomycetota > Coriobacteriia > Coriobacteriales > Coriobacteriaceae > Collinsella. The sequence continues at coordinate 5,696 of DBEYTJ010000233.1, read as the reverse complement.
CCGGCGTTTTCACGCGCAGCCCGATGCCTGCTTTGATTGCGGGCCGCATATTACGTGGCGCGAGGCTGTAAACGGCAATGCGTGCGGGAATTCGTCCGCGACACCGGCCGTCGGCACCACACGCGAGGCCAGCGACGCTATCATCGAGCGCTGCGTTGAGCTGCTGGCCAGCGGTGGCATCGTCGCCATCAAGGGCCTGGGCGGATTCCATCTAGCCTGTGACGCCGCCAACGAACAAGCGGTGCGCGAGCTGCGCCGTCGCAAGCGTCGCAGCAACAAACCACTTGCCGTCATGGTACGTAGTCTTGCTGATACCGAGCGCCTGTGTCATATCGATGATGCTGAACGCGATCTGCTCGCTGGCAGTATCCGCCCCATCGTGCTGCTGCGCCGGCGCACTGTTAGCGAGGACAACGACGGTTCCCCCGACATCCTCGCCCTCGCGCCATCTGTCGCGCACGACCTGCCCGAGCTCGGCGTCATGCTCCCCTATACGCCGCTTCAACATCTGTTGCTTGCCGCGGCAGAAGTCTGCGGTATGCACGCGCTCGTCATGACCAGCGGCAACCTGAGCGAAGAGCCCATCGAGACCGATGACGATCTTGCCTGGGAGCGCCTCGTTGCCGCCGGCATTGCCGACGCGCTGCTCGGCAACGATCGAGCGATTCTCTCGCGCTATGACGATTCCGTGGTGCGCGTGGTCGACGGCGCCGTTATGCCCGTTCGCCGCGCTCGTGGATATGCACCCCAGCCGCTGCCGTTGCCGGCGCTCGACGGCGCTCCGTCCTGCGTACTCGCCTGCGGGCCGCAACAAAAGGCCACGATTACGCTCACGCGTGAAGGGACGAACGGCGAGGCGACCTGTTTTGTGTCGCAGCATATCGGCGATGTTGAAAACGGCGGGACCTTCGATGCCTGGAACGCCGCGCGCACGCGCTTGGAAGATCTCTTTGACTTGGCGCCCGCCGCCTTGGCCTGCGATTTACACCCCAGCTATCTATCGGGCCAGTGGGCGCGCGAGCAGGCGCGAAAATGCAATCTGCCGCTCGTCGAGGTGCAGCACCATCATGCGCATATCGCGAGCGTAATGGCCGAGGCCATCGCCGCGAGCCAGCTTACAACCGACGCGCGCGTCCTTGGCATCGCCTTTGACGGCACCGGCGCCGGCACCGATGGGACCATTTGGGGCGGCGAGTTTCTTGTTGCCAGCCTTGGCGGCTTTGAGCGCGCCGCGCATTTGCGCACCTGGGCGCTCCCCGGTGGGGCGGCCTCCGTGCGCGACGCCCGCCGCAACGCCTTCGCCCTGCTCAGTGAGCTCGGCCTGCTCGAGCACCCAGGTGCCGCTCGGCTTTTGGACAGCCTCGACGAACAAACGCGCAGCGTGACAGCCACCATGATCGAGCGCGGCATCAACAGCCCGCGTACCAGCAGCATGGGGCGTCTCTTTGATGCCGCGGCAGCAATTCTGGGCATCTGCGACAAGGCAACCTACGAGGGCGAACCCGCCATAGAACTCGAAGCCGCCGCCTGGCGCGCGCTCGACAACGAAATCGCCCATTTTCCCGACGACAACGCCGGCTATTTCGCATCTGGCCCATCGTGGCTGGACGGCCCCTATGTTCTGGACCAGAAAGCGCTCTTTGAGGCACTTTTGGGAGGAATTGAAGCCGGAGCGCCCGCCGACAGGCTCGCACTCGATTTCCATGTCGCCGTCGCGCGCTCCTCGGCGCGCATCGCCAGCGATATCTGCGTGCACGAGGGCATCGACACCGTCGCGCTCTCGGGCGGCGTGTTCATGAACCGACTTCTGCTTCAGCTTCTCACCCGCGAGCTCAAAAGCGCAGGCTTTACTGTCCTTGTCCCCCACACCGTACCCGTCAATGACGGCTGCATCGCCTACGGTCAGGCAGCAGTCGCACGCACTCGCCTCGCACAGGTCGCGCCACAATAGGCTGTTCGGCCAGCCCGCAAGCCGCCGTCTCACAGGTGTAGCGCGTTTGCCCGCAGCGCCCGCGAGCGCTACCATCAACTGATGGATTATTGAGCGCCCGTCCAGCGCAAAGCGTATAAAAGGGGAACAATATGTGCCTTGCCGTTCCCGGTAAAGTAGTCAAACGCGACGACGACCTCAAGGCCACCGTCGACATGATGGGCATCGAGCGCCCCGTGTCGCTGCGACTCGTGCCGACGGCGCAGGTTGGCGACTATATTCTCGTACACGCCGGCTTTGGCATCCAGATTGTCGACGAGCAGGAAGCACAGGAAACGCTCGAGCTTGTTAATGCCATGTCCGAGCTGGTCGAAGAAGACCAGCTGACCACCAACCCGGCGGAGGCTTACTAGTGGCGCCCGAGCAGCCGGCGCGCTCCGGTATCGATTTCTCGGCATTCCGCGATCCCAAGCTGGCTCGCGAGCTCATCGAGCGCATTCATGAGCTTGTCGGCGACCGCACCATCAACCTTATGGAAGTCTGCGGCACGCATACCGTGAGCATCGGGCGCTATGGCTTTCGCTCCATTATGCCGGCAGGGCTCAAGCTGCTGAGCGGCCCGGGCTGCCCCGTCTGCGTCACCGCCAACCGCGACATCGACCACGCAATCGCGCTCGCCAACATAGACGGCGCCATCATCACCACCTTTGGCGACATGATGCGCGTGCCCGGATCATCCACCTCGCTCGCTGCGCAAAAGGCGGCGGGGCGCGATATTCGCATCGTCTACTCCCCGCTCGATGCACTCGATATCGCCGAGCAAAACCCTGATCGCCCGGTCATTTTTATGGGCGTGGGCTTTGAGACCACAACGCCCACCATCGCCGCCGCCATCTTGGAGGCCGAAGCGCGCGGGCTTTTGAACTTCTCGGTCTATTGCGCCCACAAGACCACGCCGCCGGCGTTGCGCGCCATCGCTAACGATCCCGAGACCGCCATCGACGGCTTTATCCTGCCGGGACACGTCGCCACCATCACGGGCTTGGCGCCCTTTAGCTTTTTGGTCGACGAATTCAATACCCCGGGCGTGGTCACGGGATTTGAACCGGTCGATATCCTGCAGGGCATCTGCATGCTGGTCCAGATGGTTGTCGAGGACAGGCCGGCGATTGACAACGCCTACCGCCGTGGCGTCAACGCAGACGGCAACCCCGTGGCGCGCCAGCTGGTCGAGCAGGTGTTTGAGCCATGCGACACCACGTGGCGCGGGCTGGGGCCGATTGCCAACTCGGGCCTTTCCATCCGCCCCGAGTTCTCGCGCTTTGATGCCCGCGTTCGCTTTGACGTGCCCGTTGAGCCGACGGTTGAGCCGCGCGGATGCCGCTGCGGCGACGTGCTGCGCGGAGCCATTACGCCGAGCAGCTGCCCGCTCTTTGGCCGCACCTGCACGCCCGAGCACCCCGTCGGCCCGTGCATGGTGAGTTCCGAAGGCAGCTGCGCGGCGTACTACCGCTACCGCGACTAGCCCGGGCACACCCGCACACCGGCACCACCCACGATTGGAGTTTTCGATATGTCCCATAGCGTTACCGATAGCACCGTCCTGCTGGGCCACGGCTCCGGCGGCCAGATGATGAAACGCATCATCGATGAGGTCTTTTTGGATGCCTTTGGGTCGCCCGAGCTGCTCGAAGGCAACGATGCCGGCGTCGCCGCGCTGCCCGCGAGCGGGCGCATCGCCATGTCGACCGACAGCTTTGTAGTCTCGCCGCAGTTCTTCCCCGGTGGCAACATCGGCCGCCTCGCCGTGTGCGGAACCGTCAACGACGTCGCGACCTCGGGCGCCAACGTGCGCTACTTGTCGTGCGGCTTTATCCTCGAAGAGGGCTATCCCATGGATAGGCTCCGCCAGATTGTGCAGACGATGGCCGAGACGGCGCACGAGGCGGGCGTGTCCATAATCACGGGCGACACCAAGGTGGTCGAGCGCGGCGGGGCCGACGGCGTCTATATCAATACCGCCGGCGTGGGCGAGGTGCCTGCGGGCGTGGCGCTCAGCGGCGCAAACTGCCAGCCCGGCGATGTCATCCTGGTCTCGGGTACACTGGGCGACCACGGCATCGCTATCATGAGCCAACGCGAGGGTCTGGCGTTTTCGAGCACCATCGAAAGCGACGCCGCGCCGCTCAACCACCTGATTGCCGATGTGCTTTCCGCAGCACCCGACACACGCTGCTTCCGCGACCCCACGCGCGGTGGCCTGGCCTCGACGCTCAACGAGTTTGCGCAGGCCAGCGGCGTTGCCATGGAGATCGACGAGGATGCCGTGCCCGTGCGTCCCGACGTGCAGGCCGCCTGCGAGATGCTCGGCTACGATGTGCTGCAGGTGGCAAACGAGGGCAAGATGGTTGCCGTCGTGCCGGCCGAGCAAGCCGATGCCGCGCTGAGCGCCATGCGCGCCGCCCGCTACGGCGAGAATGCCGCCATCATCGGCCGCGTGCTGCCACTTGCCGAGGGCGCCCATCCCGCCGTGCGCGTGCGCACCGGCTGGGGCTCGACCCGCATCCTCGACATGCTCGTAGGAGAGCAGCTGCCGAGAATTTGCTAACGACAAAGGCTCAGGGCTATTAAAGATATTCAGATTCCAAACATGCCCGGCACGCATGCCCAGTATCATGGGGTGCGTTTTACAACTCAAGCGGCAGGAGCACCCATGGCAGCAGCTTTTTCCCATGTGATCTTTGACCTGGACGGCACCATTCTCAACACGCTCGAGGACCTGGCGGCCGCCGGCAACCATACCTGCGAGGCGCACGGCTGGCCCACGTTTGCCGTTGACGAGTACCGCTACAAGGTGGGAAACGGCATGCTCAAGCTGGTTGAGCGCTTTATGCCCGCCGAGTATGCGGGCGACGGCCGCATGTTTGAGCAGACGCTTGCCGAGTTTAGGGCTTACTACGGCGAGCACAAGGAGGACCACACCGCCCCCTATGCCGGCACGATCGAGATGCTCGACCGCTTGCGCGCCGCGGGTGTGCAACTTGCCGTGCTCACTAACAAGGACCACGTCTCGGCGGCTCCGCTTATCGAGAAGTATTTTGGTTCCGAGCGATTTGCGCTGGTGCAGGGCCACGTCGATGCGTTTCCGCCCAAGCCCGAGGCGCCTGTTACACTGCATGTGATGAAAGAGCTAGGCGCCGATCCGTCGACCACGCTCTATGTGGGCGATTCCAATGTCGATATCCTGACCGGTCACAACGCCGGCCTTAAGAGTGCGGGCGTCAGCTGGGGTTTCCGCGGCCGCGCAGAGCTGGAAGCCGCCGGCGCCGACTACGTGGTGGACACCCAGGACGAGCTCGCAGCGCTGATCCTGGGCGAGTAACGAGCGACACTGCTTAACGCAGCTGCGACAATTCTTCCGCGCGGAAAGCGCATCCCGTTTTGGAGCTCCGGAATGGGATGCGCTTTCCGTTTGAGGCACATCAGGGAAACCGCATCCCGTTTCAGAGCAATATTCCGGGTCGCACTTTCCGCAACCCACCCCATCCGGAAAATGCGACCCACTATTCGGCCAAAAACCGGGTCGCATCTTCCCAAGCACTCGATGCAACGCTAGCACAAGGAATGTCCCCAACTGCCGGCATAGACGATATGAGCAGGACATAAAAACATTGAGAGCCCCTGCTGCATGAAAGACCGCGGATTAGGCCGACAATGGTGAGTGTCTAATTCAGCCGCGGCGGCCACGCCGCATTCATGGAAGGGG
>DBEYTJ010000232.1:0-2363 GCA_048181065.1 Collinsella sp. | reverse complement strand
CTTGAGCGCCATGCTCACGCCTACTTGGCTTCTCGCAAAGAACTTCTCTAAGATTTATTGACATCCATCGTCTTTCGTATCATGTTGAGGGGCGGGTTTTCAATCGGTTGCGGATCGCATGCGATTCCGTCGTTCGGTTGAGACCCGTCCCGCACTTTTTGAGACAATAAGAAAGGAATCTGCATGTCTGAGTTTGCTGCCGGTCCTGCCGGTCGTATCGAGCGTGTCCGTGCCCTGATGGTCGAGCGCGGCTACGACGCTATCGTGGTACGCGACGAGGCCAATCTTCGTTGGCTCACGGGCGTGAAGGGCGTCTTCGACTACACCTTCGAGTTCCCGCACGCGGCGTTTATTACGGCTGACCAGTGCCTGTTCCATACCGACTCGCGCTACCTCAACAGCTTTGAGGAGAACACGCCTGCCGGCAGCCCCTGGGTCTACGACATGGACGAGGGCACCATCCCCGGTTGGGTCGCCGGCAAGATTGCGGCCAACAAGTGCCGCGTCTGCGCTGTCGAGGACGACATGCAGATTAATTTCTATCAGGGTATTCAGCGTGGTCTGGAGGACCGTTCCGTCGCCTGCATGTTGCCGCTGATGCATGACGACATTCGCAAGATGCGCGCCATCAAGGACGCCGAGGAGATCGAGCTCATGCGCCATGCGCAGTCGATCACCGATGCCGCCTTCCAGCACATGCTCGGCTTTATTAAGCCCGGCATGACCGAGAAGCAGGTTCGCAACGAGCTCGAGAACTTTATGTTCGCCAACGGTGCCGACAGCCTGGCCTTCGGCTCCATCGTTGCGAGCGGCCCCAATACCGCCAATCCGCATGCCGTGCCGAGTGACCGCGTGATCGAGAAGGGCGACTTCGTCCTCATGGATTACGGTGCGGGCTACTGCGATTATCGTTCCGACATGACGCGCACCGTCGTGATGGGCGAGCCTACCCAGGAGCAGCTCGACCTGTACGCGCTCGTGCGCCGCACCCACGAGGAGTGTGTCGCTGCTATCCATCCGGGCGTCGAGGGCAACGACATTTTCAAGCTTTCCAAGAAGATCATCGGCGATGCCGGCTATGGCGATTACTACAACCATGGTCTGGGCCACGGCGTGGGCATCGACATCCACGAGCTGCCAAACTTTAACCGTAGCAAGAACATCATCGAGGTCGGCTCGGTTGTCACCATGGAGCCCGGCGTGTACCTGCCCGGTGTGGGCGGCGTGCGCCTGGAGGACTACGGCGTGGTCACCGAGAACGGCTACGAGCCTTTCACCAAGACCCCGCACGACCTGCACGTCATCGATTGCTAGCCCATTTCGATAGATTTTTGGGGCGGGGCGTCCGGAGCAATTCGGGCGCCCCGCGTTCTCTTTTTATGCGCTCGCTGCAGGCGAGCTCTGCAAGTGTATAATTTCGGTCGTATGTAATTTGGACGCTTGTGCGTTCTGCCCATAACAAGAAAGGTCGCTATGCCTACCATTTCTACCGCCGACTTCAAGAACGGCCTCGGTCTCCGCATTAAGGACAAGGTTTACACCATCGTCGAGTTCCAGCATGTCAAGCCAGGCAAGGGCGGCGCGTTTGTGCGCTACAAGACCCGCGACATCAAGAGCGGCCGCGTCGTCGAGAACACCTGCAACGCCGGCACCAAGTTCGAGAGCGTCATGCTCACCACCCGTGAGTTCCAGTACCTCTACAACGATGGCACCGACTACATCTTCATGGACAACGAGTCCTATGAGCAGGTTCCCGTTCCCGAGGACATGGTGGGCGAGAACTCTAAGTGGCTGCGCGAGAACGACATCTGCCAGCTGCTCTTCGCCGACGATGAGCTCATGGGCGTGACCCCGCCGATGTTCATCGAGACCACCATCGTCCAGACCGACCCGGGCTTTAAGGGCGACACCGTCCAGGGTTCCACCAAGCCGGCCACGATCGACACCGGCGCTGTCATCCAGGTCCCCATGTACCTCAACGAGGGCGAGGTCATCAAGGTTGACACCCGCGACGGCAAGTTCGTCTCCCGCGTCTAGCAACCAACTCTTCTAGGAGGACTCATGCCCCAGGAAATCAAGATTGACGGCATCGGCATTTCGCCCGATGTTCTGACCGCCATCGTCTCGCGCGCCGTGTCGGATGTCGAGGGCATCGCCTCCGTTGGCGTCAAGGACCTTGCCACCAACCTTGTCTCCATGATGCTCTCGTCCAAGGCCCCGGCTTCCGAGCCGGCGGTCGAGGCCGAGGTCGTCGGCGACAAGCTCGCACTCACCGTGCGTGTCGTGGTGTTCTTTGGCTATCCGTTCAAGAAACTCGCCGAGGCCGTTCGCGCCGCCGTGGTCGCCGCCATCGATGCCCAGGT
>DBEYTJ010000231.1:0-17033 GCA_048181065.1 Collinsella sp. | reverse complement strand
CGCTTTATGACCGAAGGGGCCTTTATGCCCGACGAGGTCAAGGTCTACCCGTGTGCGCTCATCGAGGGCTCGCGTCTGGTGGGCTGCTATGAGCGTGGCGAGTGGCGCCCCTATACCGAGGATGAGCTGCTCGATGTGCTGACCGATGACATCGTGGTGACGCCGGCGTTCTGCCGCATCAGCCGCATGATTCGCGACTTTAGCTCCGACGACATCATGGTGGGCAACAAGAAACCCAACCTGCGCCAGCTCGTTGAGAACCGCCTGGCTGCTCGGGGGGAAGGCGCGACGGTGCGCGAGATTCGCTATCGCGAGATCAGTACGGCGGGTGCCGACTTGGGTGAGCTGTCCCTTGATGAGGTCGCGTACGAGACGCCGGTGACGAGCGAGCGTTTTTTGCAATGGGTGACGCCCGAGGGCAAGATTGTTGGTTTTTTGCGCCTGTCTCTGCCCGTTCGCGCTTTTGTTGCCGCGCATGCGGACGAGTTGCCGACGACGCCGGACGAGGCGATGATCCGCGAGGTGCACGTGTATGGCATGGCGGCGCGCGTGGGGGATCAAGGCCAGGCGGCCCAGCACCATGGGTTGGGGCGTCTGCTCGTAGAGCGTGCGTGCGAGATTGCCCGGGATGCGGGTTATACGCGCATCAACGTGATCAGCGCGATTGGTACGCGCGAGTACTATCGCCATTTGGGTTTTTATGACCATGGCCTTTATCTGCAAAAGGAGCTCTAGATGAACAAGCCGAGTGTTTCTGCCGGCGTCGTTGCCGGCGTTGCTCTGGGGGCCGCGGCGCTTGGTGCGGCCGCCGTCGCTGTTCGTGCTGCCTGTCTGCAGGTTGCGCGAACCCGCAATGGGTTGGCGCGTGTGAAACGCGTGCACGATGAGGGCGGCGATGAAGTCCGCGTATTGGTGCAAGGCGGTGTCTACCAAAGTGCGAGTTACGTTGGCGAGCGCTGGGCGGAGCCCGTCTTTGCGTACTATCGCGCGTTTGACGACGTGTTTGAGGCCGAGGATGCGATGCGCGACGTTTATGGTCACGGTATCAGCCGTATGCTCATGCTGGGCGGCGGCGGGTTTGCCTATCCCAAGTTCGCGCTGATGTCGCACGAGAGCTTGCGCATGGACGTCATTGAGTACGATGCCGAGATTACGCGCCTGGCGCGCCGCTGGTTCTACCTAGACGAGCTGGAGCGCGCGGCGGGCGACCGCTTGCGGGTGATTACCGCTGAGGCTCGCTCGTATCTGGGCGTGACGAGCGTGGGCCATCGTCGCTACGACGTGGTCGTGAGCGATTGCTTTGGCGGCGCCGAACCCGTACGCGAGCTGGCGACGGTTGGGGCGTTGCGTTTAGTGCGAGGCAGCCTAAATGCCGGTGGCGTCTACGTTGCCAATATCGTGAGCGCAAACGAGGGGAGCGATGTGACGTTCCTGCGCGACTGCGCCGCCACGGCACTCGAGGTGTTCGCCCACGCCTGGGTGGTCCCATGTGGCGATACGGAGTTCGGCGGCGAGGAAAACTACCTGCTCATCGCCAGCGACGGCGACTATGCCTTTGCCGAAGCTGTGCCCTTCGACACCGACTTCCTCGGCGCTGCTCTCCACGACTAGCGCGTCTCCCTGCGACCAGTCTGTTTGTGGTGGGGCTCTTTTAGCTACTTCATGGTCATGCCCAAAGTAGCTCAACAAGCCCCGTCCCAAAAAGGACTGGTCTTAGGCGTGGTCGCCCCAGCCGAGAACGCGCTGCTTCATGCCCTCGATGTCGAGCACGCCTTCGGCAAAGCCCTTGCGCACGAGCTCTTCGGGAACAAACTCGTCGTAGCGGTCAAAATAAGGCACCTCGCCGGGATAGACGAGCTCGATGGGATTGAAGTCCTTCTCGGCCTCGGTGGCGAGTACCTCAAAGAACGTCTCCTCGTCGGCCTTCATCTTAAACTGCATAAAGTACGGGCGTGAAGGGTCGAGTCCGCGAAGGCCCAGCTCCGTGGCGCATTTAATCTTGAGCATACGCTCGAGCGCCAGAAAGGCGTAGCTGCCCAACCAGGGGAAAAGCACCCAGGTGTCGCCACCCAGGCTGATGAGCGGCTTGGTCCCCGCGCCCGAAATCTCGGCCGTATGGCGAGCCTGCGCCAAGCGGGCCCGTGCGTTACCCATAAGGTACGGATATACTGCGTGCTCGTTGAGCGCCTTGCGCATGCGCTCGAGTACGTGTGTATTGATGTCGCCGGGGCAGTCGCCAAAGTAGGCCGGCACCCGGCCCTTGACCTGCGTGGCAAAGACGGTGTGGCGCTTCCAGTCCACTTCCTCGACAATCCAGCAGTGTCCGGCGATGGCGATGCGCTCACCGGGCGGTGGCGGATTGACGATTGTGCCCAACTCGGCCGACTCGCTGCGGACGGTGAACTCCTCGTTTTCCTGGAACACGGCGTAGAACTTAAAGTTGTTAATGATGCGTTCGCCCGCGAGGCCCACAATGAGCCCACCGCCCTCGGTGACCTGGATATGGTCGATTTTGATGAGGTGGCGCAGCAACACGCGATAGTCATCGGCCGAGACTCGATGGAAATAACTGAGCGTGAGTACGCGCTGGGCAAGCTCTGCCGGCGTGAGTTCGCCGGTGCTGGCAAGCGTCGACATGGTCTGGTGATAGAGCAGACTGTAGGGGAGTCGATCGAGCTCAGGCGGCTCGACCCACTTTTCCTCGCGATAGAGCTGTACGAGCGCGATGCCCTGCAGGAGCTTCCACGGAATGGTCTCGGGCATCATCGTGCGCGGCTCGGGCTCTTCCTCGCGCATGACGAACCACATCTCGGGTGGAAGATCGCGGCGTCCCGTGCGGCCCATACGCTGCAAAAAGGAGCTGACGGTAAACGGCGCATCGATCTGGAGCGCACGTTCCAGACGGCCGATATCGATGCCGAGTTCCAGCGTGGAGGTGGTGACGGTTGTCTGCGCCTGCTCCTCATCGCGCATGAGTTCCTCGGCCGTCTCGCGCAGCGATGCCGAAAGATTGCCGTGGTGGATGAGAAAGCGGTCGGGCTCGTGTCGGCTCTCACAGTAGCTGCGCAGCATGGAGCATACGGCCTCTGCCTCCTCGCGCGAGTTGGCAAAGACCAGGCACTTGCGCCCGCGGGTGTGTTCGAAGATATAGCCCATGCCGGGATCGGCGTTTTCGGGCGCGATGTCGGTGGGGTTGAGGAGCGCCTGCTCAGCGGCCTGGGGAATATCGACTTCGCCCTCGGGGGCCGAAGAAGTGCGACGGTTCCCGGAGGTAGTCTTGCCCCGTGCCCGCTCACGACGTTGACGGCGCTCCTCCTGTGTGAGCTGTCCACTGTGGCGCATGTCTTGGGCGCCGGCGGGCAGCGCCGCGGATGCAGCCTCGATGCGCTCGCATGCGAGCACTTCGGCTTCCTGCGGACCTGTGCCCATGAATCCCCGCTGCTGCGCCTGGGGACCCGAGTTGTAGAAGTGCTCCATGGAGATGCGCCACACGCGGCGCGGTTCTTCAAAGCGGGGAATGACGCAGTCGCGTCCCGTCCCCTGCGACAGGAAGGCGCCCGTGCGCTCGGGGTCGCCGATGGTGGCCGAAAGGCCAATGCGGCGAGGCTGTACGCCGGCCATGCGCGAGAGTCGCTCAATAAGGCAGAGCGTCTGCCCACCTCGATCGCCGCGCATAAGCGAATGGACCTCGTCGATGATCACATAGCGCAGGTCGCAGAACATGCGCGGGATTGCCATGTGCTTGTGGATCAGGAGTGCCTCGAGTGATTCGGGCGTAATCTGTAGGATACCGCTCGGCTTTTTGATGAGCTTTGCCTTGTGCGACTGCGAGACATCGCCGTGCCAGTGCCAGACGGGGATATCGGCCTCTTCGCACAGATCGTTGAGGCGAACGAACTGGTCGTTGATGAGTGCCTTGAGGGGGCCAATATAGAGGGCGCCAACGCTTGCGGGCGGGTTCTCCCAAAACTCGGTCAGGATGGGAAAGAAGGCTGCCTCGGTTTTGCCAGATGCCGTGGATGCCGTCAGGAGCACATTGTCTTGCGTGTTGAAGATGGCATCTGCCGCCGCAACCTGGATGGAACGCAGGCTCTCCCAATCGTGGGAGTAGATGAAGTCTTGGATAAACGGGGCGTAGCGGTCAAAGGCGTTCACGGGGCCTCCTCTCATCAACGGGCTGATCAACGCAACGGGCAACGGTTCGATATCTTGCAACATCGGCGTTTGCCCAGATAAAACCTACCAAAATAAACCTGTCCCTTTTTGGCAGGTTAGATGGTGAATTCGGCAAAGTTGCGGTCGTCGTCCGCGGTGCCGGTGTCGTCTGTTGCGGCTGCCGGCACCAGCGCGTCGCCGCCGACGCTTTGCAGCAACTCGGCCACGTTGGCGTCGGGGTTTTGGCATAGGATGTCGAGCAGCTCGATAAAGTCACGGATGACCTCACGCGGCGTCAAGTGCGTATCGGCTCCCACGCGGCCAAACTCAATCTTGAGAAAGTCTACCAAGTCGTTCTCGGTAAGCGTGGGCGTCCAGCCAAAGTATCCGGCATGGATCTGCATGAGTTTTTCGATCAGCACCAGCAACTCCTCGTAGGTGAGTGGCTGCAGGCGGATGATGGGCGCGAGCATGTCCTTAAGGTCCTCGCGTGCAAAGCGGCCCTGAGCGAGTCGACTTCGCAGGGCCTCGTAGGAGAACACGCCGCGGCGGCGGTCTTCGATGGAGGTTGGCGTGCCGCCCATGATCATGCCCAGGTACTGCGCCTTGCCCTGGAGCGTGTCGTTGTACATGGTCAGGATCTTCTCGTAGTTGTATTGGCGTGTGATGGCGTTGGGAATCTTATACAGATTCACGAGCTCGTCGATGAGCACCAGCATGCCCTTGTAGCCGCTGCAGACCAAAAAGCGCGCAATGAGCTTAACGTAGTCGTACCAGTCGTCATCGCTGATGATGGTCGAGGAGCCCAGCTCGGCGCGTGCCTCACTCTTGGTGCGGTACTCGCCACGAATCCATTTGGTCACGCGGCTCATAGCTTCTTCGTCGCCCTCGGATACGGCCGCGCGGTAGTGGCGGAGCATACGGGCGAAGTCGAAGCCGTGGACCATTTCCTCGAGCGGGGCCAGTTGGGCATTGACGGCAGACTCATCGGCATCGGCACACGAGGCGACCCAGCGATCTAGGATAAGGTTGAGCGCACCGCCCTCGGGGCGCGTTTTAGTCGATATGTTGCGGATGAGCTCACGGTAGGTGGCAAGGCCCTGTCCCTGGCCGCCCTGCAGGCGGCGCTCAGGGGATAGGTCGGCATCGGCGACGACGAATCCCTCACCCATGGCGTGCGTGCGGATGGTCTGGAGCAAAAAGCTCTTGCCGGCTCCGTAGCGACCGACCAGAAAGCGGAAGCTCGCGCCGCCGTCGGCGATGAGACTCAGGTCAGTGAGCAGGGCGCGGATCTCGACCTCGCGCCCCACGGTGATGTATGGAAGGCCGATGCGCGGGACCACGCCGCCCTTGAGCGAGTTGAGAATGACGGCGGCGACGCGCTTGGGCACGCGGGGTGCTGTGGGTGCGGTATCACTCATGGTCTAGGTATCCTCTCACGTCTGCTTCGTAGTCCTCGATAATGTGCGGTCCTGCTGAGCCAAATTCAATAACGGTGTCGCCCACCAGGTCAAAGAGCGCCTCGTTGATGGTATCGACGAGCATGTCCTCGCTCTGGCCCGATCTCTCCACTGCCGATGCCGTCTGTGCCGTGTTCTGCTCGAGCAGTGCGCGAAGGAAGGCATCTGCGGCGGGCGCGAGTTCGGTTGCGGTGCCAGCGGGTGCAGTCGATACGACCGCTGGCGTCGGTGCGAGGAGCGGTGCCACGACGCCAAACTGTTCGGTGGAAATGGTTGGCTCGTCGGCTTCGTTGCGCTCCGTGGGCGTCGCGATCGGCTCGGTCATCACGTCGGCCGCGGGCTTGGCTTCCGGTTGCTCGGATTCCGCCGTATCGACCTCTGTGGGCACATCGTCCTCGCGTTCCTCATCAATCAAAAGCGCCTCACGCGTTTGTGCGGCGGCGTTCCGAATGTGCCCCAGCTGGCTCAAATCGATATCGATTTTTATGGGCTGGTGTGCGGCATCCCACGAAAGCCATGCCACGATCTCGTCATCGATGATCTTGGCCAGATATTTGGGGACCTTCTCCTCCTTCAGGGGATGGGTGGGGTCTAGGGCCAGGCGCAGGCGTTGGTCGCAGGCGCGCATCATCTCACCGAGCTTGCTACTTTTTTGTCTGCTGCCATGGATGCGCATGCATTCCCAAAAGCCATTTTGGCAGCGGTAGATGTGAATGGGGTCCAGACGATATTCGCAGTCCTCGTGGCGCTCGGGCGCAAAGAACACGGCCGAGGCAAACATGGTGTAGGGCATGGCCGTCTCCTCCCCAAACAAGCTCGCTACGATGCCGGTCTTTCGGTGCGTGTCATAGTAGCGCGCCATACGGACATACACGGCGCATGCCACGTGGCGCAGGTCGCGATGGTGGGAACGGTCGAGCCGTGAGTTATTCAGGTTGTACGTCGAGAGTGCGTCGATAGCAGCCATGAGCCGCTCCTCATGCGCCTCGTCGGGCGGAAGGGGAAGCGTGGGCTCGGAGGTTTTGCGACGCTTGGGGGCCAGGTCCGACGGCGTCGGCGCGGGTGCAAGGTCTTGCGCCGCACGCCGCAGCTCGATAAGGGCGTTATCGAACATGACGGTTTTAGAGTCGCGAAGTAGCTCGGGGTTGAGCCCGTGGAAAACGGCGTAATCTTGCAACCACACGCGTGCAAATCGGTCTATTCCGGGCTCAAAGGCGCGATAGACATCCCAAAAGGCCTTGATCTTGCTAAAGCCATCGAGCGGGTCATCAACGCCAATGCCGCAGATCAGCTCATAGAGATACAGGAAGGCAAAGGACGTAGACGTTTCCTCGATGGTTCCGCGGCGCACTTGGGCGCGCCAGGTAAAGTATCCGCGCAGCTGGCGATCGCTCATAGCGTTGTAGGTTGGGAAGTACGACTTGAACGTACCGTTATAGGGGCAGTCGTCCTCAAAGTCGGCCATCAGCAGGCCTTGGCGGTAGAAAAGCTCGGCTTCCGAAAGCCAACGGCCCGTGCCGCCCTTGGGGTCTTCTTGCCAACGCGATATCTCACGCATCTTGCGGTACTGGTCGGGGAGGAAGTTCTGCATCTGTCGGCCGGTCTTGAGAATCGGCTCGTCTGCGTAGACCTCATGTGAGAAGCGAGCGGACTGATGGGTCCGTGCCTCGGCCATAATGCGCTCGATGAGCATCTTGATGTCCTGGTCGGCCACCGTCTCTCCTCTCCTAACGCAGCTTCGGTGACCTCATATCATAACACAGCATCAAACAGGTGTTCGAGATACCGCTATGTAGATAGATTTAGAACAGGAGGGCATAGATGACGGCTATGACAACGGAGGGGAGCATATTGGCCGTGCGGAAGGTCTGAGGACGGATGAGGTTGACGCCGACGCAGAAGATGAGCATAGAGCCCACGAGTGATAGGCTGTCGAGGGCGGCGGCGGTCATGATGGGGGAGAGCGCGCCGGCAAAGAGCGTAATCGTTCCCTGGAATACGGCAACAGGCAGGGCGGAGAAGATGCAGCCGCGGCCGAGCGAAGCCGTCATGGTGCAGACGATGATGCAGTCCAATGCGCCCTTGAGGGCGAGCGTGGACCAGTCGCCGAGCAAGCCGTCTTGGATTGATCCCACGATAGCCATGGCACCGATGCAGACGGTCAGCGATGTCGAGACAAAGGCATTGGTGAACTCGCTGTCTCCCTCGCTGCCGGTTTTGCGCTTGAGCCATTCGCCCAGGTTTTCGATGCCGGCTTCCAGGTTTATGGCCTCGCCGATGAGCGAGCCAAGGGCAAACGAGATGATGAGCATGGTGGTGCCGGTGGTCGCCAGCGTTTTCCCGTCAACAACGAGCATCTTTTGCATGGTGCCACCCAGTCCGATAAACAGAACGCACAGCCCCGACGCCTTCATGAGCGTGTCTTGGATGCGGGGCGTGATAAAACGTCCGCCTATAAGGCCCAACAGTCCGCCCGCAATCAAAAGTGCGACGTTGATGACCGTTCCCAAACCCGGCATGAGCCCTCCCATATTGACGCCAACCTGGCAATCGTAACAGAACAGGCCGCAGGGTGCGTCACGACTCATCCGATATGTTATATAAGGGGTATTAATGACGGCATTTGGTGCCCAAGTCTCAGCCTCCCATCACGACATAGGGGCTGAAATCGAAGCGCAGCGTCATGAGTCGCTGCGGGGACTCAATGGCCGCGGCGATGATATCGGCATCTCGAGCTCGGTCAAATCCCTCGAGCTCAATTTGATACGAGACGTCTTCCATTCTATGGAGTATTCGGTTACTCAGGAGGTTCTCACCGTCGAATTCCTCGGTTTTGCCTCCGTCCGAGGTTACGGCATACAGGTGCAGTTTTGCGGTGGTCGCAGGGTCGGCGACCGTGAGGTTGTCGATTTGGTTGGCCGTGCCCTTTGCCCCAAGCAAGGTGAGCGGGGTGGGGGCTACGACCTCGCCCGATGGCAGAAAAACAACTTCGACGGTTTTAGGGAATGCGATAATGGCTGCTTTGCGGACGGGCTTATCGGCGGCGACGACCTTAATGCTCGCGGCGTCGACGGTTTCCGTGCGGTCGAGCGCGACCATCATGCAACAATTGCCCTCGTCGATGTCCGCCGGCATGGGGTACCCCAAGTTTTCGCCAGCTTGCGTGCCGTCGGCATCGGCGGCCGTTTCGCTTGGCTCGCTGTAAGTGGCTGAAGGACCGCTCGATGGCGGTGTTATGTCGCCTGGTGTTCCATTGTCCCCAGGCGCCATTTCGCCGCTGTTCTCGCTGGAGTCGCTTGCGATGTCGCCTGTCGAGGGAGCGAGCCCAACCGCTCCCGCCCCGTTCCATTCCATCTCGAGGAGTGCCGGATCGGCAAAGACGTGATGCGCATCTTGTGTTTGGGTGCTGATATCGACAGGACCGGGGTTTGCCCCTCGCGTCAGGCCGAGCGATCCGGTTCGCTGTTTGCCCCGAGTCTTCTGGCTTTCTGTGTCGCTCGCGTAGAACATCAGAGGGATCTCGCCATTTGCTGCGGCGTCGGTGCCCGCTTTGGTCATTTTCAGCGATGCGGTGAATGAGATAGTGGGCTGCGTGCCATCTGCGCTCGAGGGGACGCAGCCCAGGCATACACCTCCTCCGTCTTCGAAAAACGTGCTGTCGAAGGCGACTGTTGCCCCGTCCGCCGAGTCATCGGACGGGGTGATGTCGAGGCGCAGCTCCACGTCGCAGAAATCGCCATCGGCATCAGTTGCAGCTGCGCGCCATGTGCAGATAGCGCATCCCGTTAGGGGACCGTCCGTTGTGCGCGAGTGCTCGGTATCCACGACTATCGAGCTGTTTGTGCAGCGACGGAGGCACCCCGAGGTCGAAATGCTTGCCTGCGCAAGCGAGAAGCGTTGGCGTGCGATGGTGCTCATCTGGTTTGTGGCGAGACACTTGACGGCAGGTAAGGGGACGTCCACGGCGGGTGTCGCTAGAGCGGCGACGGGCATGCCGGTGGCAAGCGCGCTGCAGAGTGCGGCAACGGGCAAAAGGTTTTTTGATGCCATGGGTTCTCCTTACCTGTTCTGGACGGTCTCGATTTGTGCGGCTACTGGCTGCGTTTGATGCGCAGGCCTAGGCCGATGGCGCTTGCGCCTGCCGCGGCGATTCCTGCTGCCAGGAACTGTCGCGTGTCGTCCGTTTGCGCTAGGGGCTCGTGTTGGCCACTGCGTTCGAGCTCCGATAGATCGACGGTCACCTGTGTGGCAGCTTGCGCCTGTTCTTGTTGGGCAAAGGCAGCGATCGGGGCAAACGTTACAACGCCGATGATGACGGCAAGGACAACCGCCTTAGGCCGTGTGCGCACCGGGCTCGACCGTCCACGTAATGCTTGCGACCTGGTCGCCCGTGCTGTCCCCGGTCAAATGGAAGATGTCTCGCGTGACGCGGGCGACATTGCCACTCGTCTTGAGCTTAATCTTGTCCGTACCATCGGCGATGCCCTGATAACCCATGTCGAAGAATGCATTCTTGGAGAGGTCGAGGCCCGCTTCCTGCGTCGCGGCGTAGGCGTCTTGAGGCGCGTTTTCCGGACCGACCTTAAAGTCGATACAGTTCTGCGCGGTGCCCTTCTTTGCATCGGCGGCAATGTTCCAGGTGTCCTCGGCAGTTACCTTCATGTTCGTGACGTGGATGCCGTAGGCCGATAGGTTATCGATGGTGAGCGTATTATCGGTAGGGGTTTGAAGCGTGCCGTCAGCGCTAGCGACAAATGGGATGACGGTCGGAGCCTTAAACGTGATGTTGTCGATTTCGGTCCTGATGGTCACATCGGTGGTTCCAACGCGTCCTTCCGCCAGGGCGGTGGTCGGCGCGGCGCCCATTGAGAGTGCGAGCGCCAACCCTGCGCCCGCGACGAGCGCCCTGGTCCCACTCAAGTTCCTGGTGATGTCCATAATCGTTCCTTTCTATTCGTCACGGACCGTTTCCGTGATGGTTGGACGAAAGCGGCGTGGGTGCGCGTTTTCGCAACAGGCGGCAGGTTTAGTCTTCTGCCTGCGCAACCCGCACCTTGACGCGCGTGGGATTGCCATGGACGTCGTAGGTCTTGGCGTCGAGTGCTTGGATCTCGATATACGCCTCGCCTTCTTTGACGTCGCCTGCGGGGCAGGTCTCGACGGTCTTGCCAGTCTCGACCACGCCTGATTCATAGATGGTCTCGTCGTTTTGGATCACGCGGAAACGCTGGGGAAACTTGTTGTCCTGGACGTTTTGCACGTTGACGCGCAGCTTGCCCCCTTTCTGCAGTTGGGCGACCGGTGCGACCGAGATCGTCATCATGTTGTCGCGGACGATGGCATCAAGTTCGTCCTGGATTTCCTGGCGCGACTTACCCTCTGCCGTTGTGACCGAGGTGCCCGTCTCGGCGACAGGCTTTGACTGCCAGGCGTAAAGGCCGACGGCGATAAGGGCGCAGGCGATGGCCAGGCAGACAACGCCGAGCCTTTTTCGATGTTTTGGCCCCAAAGGGCTCGGCCACTTCTTCGCGCTCATGCGGCGTCCTTGGCGGTGTAGACGCGCGCGAACGTGGACGGATCGGCTCCAAAGAGCATGTGGAGCATGAGGCGCCGCGAGTAGACAAGCTCCTCGAAGTCGGGAGGGAGCTTGATGCCATGGGTGTGGGCGATGTGGTGGGCGAGTGCCAAGAATGACTCGGGATCGCAAATTACGTCGGTGGTGACATGGTAGACCGCCGTATCGGGGAATGCATCCTCGTCGAACGGCAGAAGATACGGGTCGTCGTCGACTTCGATGGCGACGCCGTGCTGGGGCCAGTAATATGCCATGGGAACCTCCCTGCTTTTGGGCCAAACCTTCTATTGGTTTTGGCTGTCGATGCCGACCGTATCAGCCGCAACTTGACCGATTTCTGACCAAATGCTTGACGGATTTGCATCGCCACAGGTGAGAGGCGGTAAAAAATATCTCAACTATTTTCGAGCGCCAATTGCATGCACGGCGCGGATGGGAAAAGACCCGTCAAATACAGCGTCTGCCGAGAAAACGTCGCCGTTCGCCGAATTACACAAACGTAAAATTCGCCAATTATGGAGACGGTCTCAGTCACGTCGACGAAACGATGCGGTAACATCTCCCTGCAAACACTGTAGTTAACTAAAGGGGGAGTTCGCGTGTCCGCAGCCATCAAACCCTTCGGCGACGAGTTCGAAGAATATGGTCGCGACGAATCTCGCATATCGGGCGAGGCGTCGAGTATCTCGTTTCCGACAACGGAGGACGAAGTCCGCGCCATTCTACGAAAGCTCCATGCCGAGCATGTTCCGATAACGGTCCAGGGCGCTCGAACCGGTCTGGCTGCCGGCGCCGTGCCCCACGGCGGCCATATCCTCAACACTTCTCGTATGAATCGCTACCTGGGTCTTCGCCGCGACGAGCAAGGCCGTTTTCTGCTGCGCGTGGAGCCTGGCGTCGTGCTTTCGGAGTTACGCAAGCAGCTGGGTAAGAAGGCATTGCCGACCGTTGGCTGGGATCAGACATCGCTTGAGGCCTACGAGGAGTTCCAGGCAGCTCCCGAGCAGTTCTTTCCCACCGATCCCACCGAGGCATCTGCCTGCTTGGGCGGTATGGCGGCGTGCAATGCCTCCGGTGCCCGCAGCTACGCCTATGGTCCCATGCGCCCGCACGTTACGGGGCTTCACGTGGCACTGGCGGACGGCGATTTGCTCGAGCTTCATCGAGGTCGGGCGCACGCTGACGCACGCCACTTGTCGCTCGTGACGGCAGGGGGTCGCGCGCTCGAGCTTGGTCTTCCCGGCTATACCATGCCCAAGACCAAAAACGCGTCGGGTTATTTCGTTTCGGACGATATGGACGCCATCGATCTTTTTATCGGTGCGTGCGGCACACTCGGCGTCATTACCGAGCTCGAGATCGCCTTGCAGGCGGCACCTTCGGTCGTATGGGGCGTGAGCTGCTTTTTCGACAGCGAGGACAAGGCGGTGTCCTTTACCGATTCCGTGCGTCCCGTGCTGTCCCATGCCGCCGCTATCGAGTATTTCGATGCCGGTGCCTTGGATATCCTTCGCCGCCAGCGCGAGCAATCGACCGCGTTTGCCTCACTGCCGGCACTCGACGATGAGGCAAAGGTCTGTGTCTATGTGGAGCTCGACTGCGACGACGAGGCGCAGGCGACCGAGGAGCTGTATCACTTGGGATGGGTTTTGGAGCTTGCGGGCGGCCGCGACGACGCGACCTGGGTTGCGCGCACCGAGGTCGATCGCGAATGCCAGCGGTTCTTCCGCCACGCGGTCCCCGAGAGCGTCAACATGCTCATCGACGAGCGTCGCCGCACCGACCCCACCATTACCAAGCTGGGGTCGGATATGTCGGTGCCCAACGCGCGCCTGGCCGATGTCATCGCCCTTTATCGCCGCACGTTGGCCGAAAGTGGGCTTGAATCTGCCGCCTGGGGGCACATCGGTAACAACCATCTGCATGTGAACATCCTGCCGCGCGATGCGCAGGATTATCGCCGCGGGGGCGAGTTGTTTGCCCAGTGGGCGGCCGAGGTCACGGCCATGGGCGGCGCCGTCTCCGCAGAACACGGCGTCGGCAAGATCAAGGCGGGCTTCTTGGAGACGATGTACGGCCACGAGGCCATGGTCGAGTCGGCGCGGCTCAAGCTCCAGCTCGATCCCGACGGGCAGCTGGGTCGCGGTAACCTGTTTTCGGAGAAGCTCTTGGATGAGCTCGTCCAGAAAGGGGACGCGTGAAGATGAGCGATTTCCATATGGTGGTGTGCGTCAAGGCGGTGCCGGGCAGCACCGAGGTCAAGATGGACCCCAAGGCCAATACCATCGTGCGCGATGGCAAGCAGACGGTCATTAATCCCTTTGACGCGAGTGCTTTGGAATGCGCGCTGGCGCTGAAGGACGACTTTATCGGCTTTGGCATGGATGTGCGCGTAACGGTGGTGTCGATGGGCATCCCCGCGACCGAGTCACTGCTGCGCGACTGCATCGCCCGAGGCGCCGACGACGCACTGCTGCTGACCGATCGCGCCTTTGCAGGTGCCGATACCCTGGCAACCACCTATGCCCTCAAGTGCGGCATCGAAGCGCTCGACGAGGACTTTGACCTGCTCATCTGCGGCAAGATGGCGGTGGATGGCGATACGGCCCAGATTGGTCCCGAGCTAGCCGGAGCCTTTGAGATTCCCTGCGTGACCGATGTGAGCTGCGTGCAGAGCGCAGGTTTTACGACGTGCGGTGCGCTTTCGCTCGTTCACGGTTGCGATGCCGGCGAGGAGACGGTGTATCTTGAGATGCCGTGCGCGATGACGACTGCCAAGGAGATTGGCCAGTTGCGTATGCCGAGTATTGCCGGTATTCGCGCGGCGGAGGAGGCGGACGTGCGCGTGGTCAGTGCCGCCGACGTGAACGCCGACCCCGCGCGTTGCGGCCTTGCCGGGTCGCCGACACAGGTCGTGCGCTCGTTTGTGCTCGACCGTGACCAAACGTGCGAGACCGTTGAAGGGACGGCGTCCGAGCAGGCGGCAAAGCTTGCCAAGATTATCGAAGGGATGGCATAGATGAGCGGACTGATTATCGATAGCGAAGCCTGTATCGGCTGCGGTCGCTGCGTTCGCGCCTGCGCCTCGGGCGGCATTGTGGTGGAGGGCGAGCGACCCAACCGATGCGCCCGCGTAACCGACGGCTGCATCCTATGCGGTGGGTGCGTCGACGCCTGCCCTGTCAACGCTATCTCGATCGAGCGTGACGAGGCCGCTGGTGCGGTTGACCTCGATGCGTATCGAGACATTTGGGTATTCGTGCAGACCGACGAGCACGATACGGTGGCTCCCGTTGCCTATGAGCTTATGGGCAAGGGCCGCGAGCTTGCCGATGCTCGCGGCTGCCGTCTGGTGGCACTGGTCGGTATGGGCCCCGAGGGTTCTCTCGGTGACCTGGAGCATCTGGTTTGCGCGGGCGCCGACGAAGTCCTGGCCTGTCGCGACGAGCGCCTGCGCCAAAACGATGCGGAGGTCTACGCCCGCTTGATCTGCGATTTGGTAGCCGAACGCAAACCCGAGGCCATTCTATACGGCGCGACCGCTTTTGGTCGAGAACTTGCACCCGGCGTTGCCGTGCGTTTGCAGACGGGCCTTACGGCTGACTGCACCGTACTTTCGATGGATACGGAGACGGGACTGCTGCAACAGACGCGTCCGGCGTTTGGCGGCAACCTGATGGCCACCATCGTCTGCCCCAATCATCGTCCCCAGATGGCAACAGTTCGTCCCGGCATCTTTAAGGCGCCCGACTTTGACTACGGCCGCTCCGGCACGATCACCCAGATATCGCTTGCGGATGATGCTAAGGCTCGTGTCGAGATCTCGATTCCCGCCGAGGAGTGGGGGCAGCAGGCCTCGATCGCCGATGCCGAGCGCTTGGTCGTGGTGGGCCGCGGCATTGGCTCCAAGAAGAATCTGCCCCTGATGCGAAAACTCGCCGATGCCCTGGGTGCCGAGCTTGGTTGCACGCGTCCCGTTGTGGAGGCAGGCTGGCTGGAGTACCGCCACCAGATTGGCCAGACCGGCGTGTCGGTTTCGCCCAAGCTCCTCGTGAGCATCGGCGTTTCGGGTGCTATCCAGCACCTAGCCGGCATCGGCGGCGCGGAGTGCATCATCGCCGTCAACGAGGACCCGGATGCTCCCATCTTTGGCGCTGCGCAGTACAAAGTTGTCGGTGACGCCGTCGAAGTCGTCGAGGAACTTCTGGCCCAGCTCGAGCGCTAGGCGCCGGCCAGCCAGGCTCGCATCTCTTTCTTTAGGCATTCCCAGGTCGCTTGCGTGGCGGGATCGGTAAAGGGGCGCACAATGCCAAAAGGCGCGTCGAGCAGGCGGTAGATATCGCCCTGCTCGCGCGCCAGCGCGCGGCTTGCCGGATAGACGAGCTCAAACATAAAACAGATAAGCCCTACCAGGTAGTCGGCGGCCTCATCGCGTTCGTCGCGTGCAACGCACCGGCGCTCGTCAAAGGCGGTGAGCGCCGGTGTCGAGAACCGGCTGGCGAGAAATGTATCCTCATCAACCTTGAGGATGGTATCGACGGTGCTGTCGGCGATGGTTCGCATGATGTCGATCTTGTCGCCATCGCGCACGATATCGCAGAAGCGCCGCGTTCGCTCGTCGAGCTGCGCGGGTAGACGGAAATCGCTGTGGTGGGCGATGCTTGCTCGAATGAGTTCGTCTTCTGCCGGATCGTCGATAAAGTCGCGGATACTTGTTGTCGCAGGCGCATCTGCAGGTGTTTTGCCAAAGAGGACCTCGACGCCCAACGCCGCATGGCTCATGCTTTCGGCATCCTTAAACGTATCCCAGCGTCGCAGCTGCTCAAAGCGGCCCATATCGTGTAGCAAGCCGCAAAGCCACGCTAGGTCAATGCCCTGCGGTGACCAGCCCTGTTCGCGTGCCACGGCATCGCATGCCTCGGCAACGTGGTACGTATGCTCGATTTTGAGCGCGATACGCGGATTGGCGGCATCGTAGGCATCGGTGTAGGTCTTGAAGGCCGCGGCAGCCCGCGTTCGATCGATAGCTGTCATAATGACTTCCTAAAAAGTTGTGTCTTTCTGTGTCTTTCGATCCGGGGGCAATTGTAGGTGAACTCGGTTACCATCGGGCGATGATTCTGCCGTGTCGTCGAATGCGGCTCGGAAAGATTGTCGGGACGAGGAACGCTATGGTGCTCAAAATCGTTAAAACCATCTGGCCGGTGATGCTTACCTATGTTGCGATAGCCGCGCCGTGCGGAATGATTATGGCGCAGACGGGAATGGAACCCTGGACGGTTTTTGCTCTGAGCAGCACGTTCGTGACGGGCAGCGGGCAGTTTATGATCTGCAATCTGTGGCTGGCAGGTGTGCCTGCGACATCGATCGTCGCGAGCGTCGCCGCAATCTCCTCGCGCTTTGCGCTTTACTCGGCATCGATCGCACCGCATCTGAGGGGTGCCTCGAAGCGTCAGACGCTGGCTGTTGCCGCGACACTTACCGAGGAGGCATACGGCATCTCGCTTGCCAAGCTGATTGAGGGGGAGGATTGGGGTCCGCGCGAGTCCTTCGTGCTCAACGCGATCCTTATCGCAACATGGGGCGTTTCGTGCACGATGGGCGCTGCTGTCGGCGCCGTTGTCGACGTTCCCACCGCTATTGCGGGTTTTGTCTGCACATCGCTCTTTATCTGTCTACTCTTTTCGCAGCGACTGTCGAGCGGCAATGTCGTAGCTGCCAGTTTGGCTGCGGTGTCCGTCGCCATATGCAAGTTCTTGGGGTGGACGAATATCGCCGTGCCGGCAAGCGTGCTTGTCGGCGTTGTCGCTGCGCTTGCGCGCGATGTTCTCGCCGAAGGAAGG
>DBEYTJ010000230.1:0-7240 GCA_048181065.1 Collinsella sp. | reverse complement strand
GAACGCTGGCGACTACCGTGCTGACCTCAAGAAGGCCGGTTTCCTTACGCGCGATGCTCGCGTGGTCGAGCGCAAGAAGTACGGCCTCAAGAAGGCCCGCCGCGCTCCCCAGTTCTCCAAGCGCTAAGGTTTTATCTCCTTACGAGATACAATGTACAAGCGGGGCCTGCCGATTGCTCGGCGGGTCCCGCTTTTCTTTTTCGACTAGGGTGGGCGACTGCGTTTTGCCCACTTGGGAAGGAGCGATCCTATGCCCCAGAACATCTTCGGTACCGATGGCGTCCGTGGCGTCGCCAACGCCGACCTCTCGTGCGACCTCGCGTTTCGCCTGGGTCGCGCGGCGACCAAGTTCCTTGGTCCGGACATCTGCATCGGCCGCGATACGCGTCTTTCGGGCACCATGCTCGAGAGCGCGCTGACCGCCGGCATTATGGCCGAGGGCGGCCGCCCGCACTGCTGCGGCGTTATCCCTACGCCGGCCGTGGCGCTGCTCACCGTCCAAAATGAGCTCGACGGCGGCATCGTCATCTCCGCTTCGCACAATCCTCCGGAGTTCAACGGCATCAAGTTCTTTAGCCGCAAGGGCATGAAGCTTCCCGATGCGGTTGAGGAAGAGATCAGCGCCTGGGTTATGTCCGAGGAGGCCATGGCTGCCGACACGCTGCCGACCGGCGCCGGTGTGGGCCACATCATCAAGATGAAGGATGCCCGCAAGGCCTATGTCGATCATGCCATCAGCACGCTCGACGGCCTTAAGCTCGATGGCCTGGTTGTTGCCGTCGACTGCGGTCACGGCGCTTCGTGCCAGACCACGCCCGCCGCATTGCAGCGCCTGGGCGCCACGGTCCACGCCATCAACACTGACTACTGTGGCACCGACATTAACGTCGAGTGCGGCTCCACGCACCTTGAGCCCCTGCGCGAGCTCGTGCTGCGCACTCACGCCGATATCGGCCTGGCCCATGACGGCGACGCCGATCGCGTGCTGTTCGTGGACAGTGAGGGCAACGAGATTGATGGTGACTACATCCTGGCCATCTGCGGCTCCGATCTGGCCGCTCGCGGCAAGCTCGCCAATTCTGAGATCGTCTCGACCGTTATGTGCAACCTGGGCTTCTCCATCGCCATGAAGGAGCAGGGCTTTGAGATGGTGCAGACCGCCGTGGGCGACCGCTACGTTTTGGAGCGCATGCTCGAGGACGGTGCCGTCATCGGCGGCGAGCAGTCCGGCCACATCATCTTCCTGGAGCACAACACCACCGGCGACGGCTTGGTGACGGCCCTGCAGTTGCTGGCCGTGCTCAAGCGCACCGGCCGCACCCTCACCGACCTTGCCGGCATCATGAAGAAGTACCCGCAGGTGCTCGTCAACGTGCATTCGGACAACAAGGCCGGCCTGGACGATTGCCAGCCCATTTGGGACGCCGTCGCTGCCGCCGAGAAGGAGCTCAACGGTCGCGGCCGCATCTTGGTGCGCCCGAGCGGTACCGAGCCGCTGGTTCGCGTTATGGCCGAGGCGGAGACGCACGAGCTGACCCAGCGTGTTGTTGACGATATCGTCGAGGTTGTCAAGCGCGAACTTCCCTAATGGTCAAAAACGGGTGCCAAGTGGTAAACTGACAAGGTTATTTTGATTGATTGGTATGTCCGAGGGGGAGCATGTTCACTAAAGTCCTGAGGTCTTTTGGTATGCGTGGTCGAGTCCTTACGCTGGATGCTCCCATCTCGGGCGACGTCATTCCGCTCTCCGAGGTAAACGATCAGACGTTTGCCACCGGCCTTTTGGGTCAGGGCGTGGCGATTCAGCCTACCGGCACGCGCGTGATTGCGCCGGCAGACGCCAAGGTCGAGGCCATTTTTCCCACGGGACACGCCGTTGCGCTTAACACAGTCGATGGTCTGGACGTGCTCATCCACGTTGGTTTGGACACTGTTCAGCTCGAGGGCAAGCACTTTACCGTACATGCGCAAGTGGGTGACATCGTCCATAAGGGCGATGTACTCATCGAGTTCGATCGCGAGGCAATTGCTGCCGAGGGCTACGATGTGACGGTTCCCATCTTGGTGTGCAACTCCGTTGAGTTCTCGAGCATCAAGGGTTCCGTTGGCGAGCATGTCGAGGAGATGGACCAACTCATCGTCGCTCGCGAGCGCTAGTGAGCGCGCTCGGCCTTTAGCCTACAATTCGAACACGTTTACGGAGGGCGCCCTTGAAAGAGGACGCCCTCCGTGGCAAGATGGGATTTGTCCGAAGCTAAACAGCTTTGGGTCACCGTGGACGGGCAGGGGCCTCGACGCGGCTAGACACGAGACACATACATTACGCGACCTCGCCCTGGTGGCCGCACACGTTGGTTGCGGCCGACGCGGGCCGCGGGCAAGTGCTTGTAAGGAGAGCCTTGCCTCTCTTGTATGAGAAAGGACGCGTAATGAAGATCATTAAAGCTAAAGACTACGAGGATATGAGCCGCAAGGCCGCCAATATCATCTCGGCCCAGGTTATCCTCAAGCCCGATTGCGTGCTGGGTCTTGCCACCGGCTCCACCCCGATTGGCGCCTACAAGCAGCTCGCCGCTTGGTACGAGAAGGGTGACGTCGACTTTGCCGAGGTCAGCACCTACAACCTCGACGAGTATCGTGGCCTTTCGCACGACGATCCCCAGAGCTACCACTACTTTATGCGTGAGAACTTCTTCGATCACATTAACATCGACCTGAACAACACGCATGTGCCCGATGGCTCCAATCCCGACGCTGCCGCTGCCTGCTCTGAGTACGACAAGATCGTCGCTGCTGCCGGTTACCCTGATCTGCAGCTGCTCGGCATCGGTAACAACGGTCACATTGGCTTCAACGAGCCCGATGACCACTTCTCCAAGGGTACGCACTGCGTCGACCTTACCGAGAGCACTATTCAGGCCAACAGCCGCCTGTTCGACAGCATCGACGACGTGCCCCGTCAGGCCTACACCATGGGCACCCAGACCATCATGTATGCCCGCATGATCCTGGTTGTCGCCAACGGCGAGGCCAAGGCACAGGCCGTGCATGACATGTGCTATGGTCCGGTTACCCCCGAGTGCCCTGCCTCGATCCTGCAACTGCACACCAACTGCGTTGTCGTTGCCGACGAGGCCGCCCTTTCGCTCTGCAAGTAGCGAAAGCCTATCACCTCGACATAGCTTTGCCGAAGGCCCCCGCTTTGCGGGGGCCTTTTTGCTGAGCGTGCGCCGTGTGCTTGACGAAAATCTGGCTGCGAACTGGACGGGTGCGTCTGGTGCAGCATGATTCATTCCATAACAGATACTATGCATAAATGCTATGAAAAGGTCGCAGACGGTAGCTGGCGTTAGGTGAGTTGCGCAACACAATTGAACAGCGCTCATTTGAGGTACACTGCCAAAGGATGGGACAAGCTGGCAAGCGCATTGACCTGCGCAAAGACTGATTGGTTGGGGGATAAGTTTCAATCGGACCACGCTGAACAAAAACTTGCCATTTGCGTACCAACAAACATCCTAAACCGTAGCATCGCTCTATTCATCTAGCGATACATATGGTCTAGCGTTACGGTGTCCATGTGGTCGAGTTGAGGAGCGGGCATGGTTAACGATTTGGGCAATACGGACGACCTCGAGCTTATGCCGCTGGGCAGTAGTTATACGGTACGGCGCGATCGCTTGATGAACGAACTTATCGCCAAGGGCCGAAAGGCCGGCATCGTAGTCCTCTACGCGCCTGATGGCTTTGGGAAAACCTCGGTGCTGCTGCAGTATACCCAAGAGGTTAAAAGCGATCCGACGCGAGGTCCCGTGCGGATCATCGAGGCAGACCGCGCCATTGGGCGCGAGGTGTTTATGCAGCTCGAGGTCGTTACCGAAGAGCTTAAGGACAAGCCGCACTCCCTGATTGCAATCGATAACGTGCCTAACCTCAGCCAGAGCGAGACCGAGGAGCTGATCGATCGAATCCGAAGCCTGCGTGCTATGGGGATTGGGGTCTTTATGAGCTGCCGTCCTTCGAATCGCCAGCTGATTCATGGACTGGGCGATTCGATTAAAGTCAACGCGCAGATGCTCAAGGTGCATGCCTATGAGTACTCGGCGTGGGCATCGGCGTTTTCGATCAGCACATCGCTCGACTTCTATCAGCTTACGCAGGGCGTGCCCGAGCTCGTCTCGGCTATGCAGTCGGGACTATACGGGCAGGGAGACGTTGCCCAGATGCTCGAAAACGAGATTGTCAATATCTACGGTGCGGCACTTGTTGACCTGGCGTCGCTTGAGAACAACGCCCTGTTTAGTGTGGCATGCTTGATGGTCCTAATGGGTGAGGGCAATATTTCGGAGCTCGAGGCTTGCGGTGTTAGGCTTTCGGCGATTGACCAGTCCTATCTTGTCCGCGATTATCCCATTTTTGGCGTTGATCCGGCAGACCGGAGCTTTACCTGCCTGGGTACCGAGGACAACGCACGTCTGCGATTGCGCAAGCTGGTCGCCGAAATTCGCCCCGAACTTGTTGTGCGGGCAGCACGTATTTTGATTAAAGCGGGGCGCTGCGATACCGCGATGGACCTCGCCGACGCGTTTTTGGACCGCAGCGCGGTGTTGGAGCTTGCCGGGCAGTATGGGGTCGATCTGGCCCTGACGGGGCATGGAGGGGATATCTGCCGCGCGGCGCTGGGAAAGACCGAGGCAGATGGCCGGGCATCGGAGCCGACGCCTGACGAGGCGCTCGGCATCTATCTGGCGGCGGTGAGCGTCTCCAATACAAAGCTCGCGCGGTATATGGCCTCAATTATCGAGCATGCGGGCGAGCAAGCGATTTGCGAGCTCGATCCCGTGTCGTGGAAGGTGGCGCACGCGTTTACGGCCGCCTGTTATGGAGATAGTGGTCTGGGGCTTCCGACAGGCCATGCAGCGCTGGAAAGTGAGGCGTCTTGTGCCGCACTCGACATGCTGTCCGCACATGTCGAGATAAAGCATGGGCTGACCGAGCGGGCGAAGGGTGGTGAGATCCTCGCGAGGCTCAAAACAGATAAGGCCTACGATTGTGAGCTCGATATTGCGGGGACGTTTGTGCGGGCGGACCGCATGTTGACGGAGCTGTTTGATGGGTCGTATGCAGGGACTGACGAGCGTGATGACGAGATGACCCAGACGCTCGAGGCACTCGAAGCGCGTGGAATCCGAGCACTCGCCATCTGGGTGCGCATGGTATTATCGGCGCGGCGCCTGTTTGCCGGCATGCCGGTGACCGACGAGCAGGCATTCAATGAGCTCGACCGTTTTGCCGTGCGCGTGCGTGACAATCAAGTCCAGTTGTTTGGCTTGATATTGGAAGGCTGGCAGTCGCTGGCTGAGGGGCGTCCGGTCAATGCCAAATTCCGTGCGGTGCAGGTGCTCAGGCTTGCCGAGGAATCGATTGGATACATACGCGACAACGCACTGCTGCTAGAGCGCGCGGCATACTTACGCAATACATCGATGGTATCGGTGCGCGAAGAGGCAGAGCTGCTCGATTTGAGTCGGACGCAGGTCGGTGGTGCCGAGGCTTGGATGGTGGCGCTGCATTTGGCCTCCGCGGGCCGCGATAGCGACCTTGCAGCTTGGATGTCCATGAACCGCCCGGGGATTTTGGATCCGTCGTATCGGCTGTTTGCGCGTCTTGCAATGCATTGTCTGGGTGAGCCGGCTGCTAGAATTCGAAAGAAGCTCCCGGTGCGCGAGCTGTCGCGGTATTCGCTGCGTGACGACTTTGAGGGCGAAGGCGAGCGTCTGTTCCAGGCCGGCGATGCCGAGGATGTCGATGTGATTGGCCATATCGAGATCCGCATGTTTGGGGCGTTTCGCGCCGAGCGCGACGGGTTTCCCATCACGGATAAGATGTGGCGCCGCAAGAAAGCGGCGACGCTTGCCGAGCGGCTTGCGCTGGGCATGGATGCACTGGTCGACCGCGAGACGCTGGCTATGGAGCTGTGGCCCCACGCCGAGTTCAATAGCGCTCGTAACAATCTGTACTCGACGATATCGCGCCTGCGTTCGGCCTTGGGGCCGACACCGGACGGCAAGTCGTGTGTGCTGATCCAAAACGAGTGCATTGGGCTTAACGGCGATTACGTCAAGACCGACGTGCGGTTGTTTGATCAGATAAGCCGCGAAGTTTTGGGAAATCGCACGGGTGCGCGCGGGCCCCATCTGATCGAGCTGTGCCTTAAGATCGAGCAGCTCTACGCCGGCCCGTTGTATGTTCCCAATGGCTGTAATCCCACCTACTTTTTGCGTATGAGGCGAATTATGGAATCGAAATATATCGACTGCATGATTCGGGGCGCGAATGCCGCCCTAGAAGAAAACGACCTGCAGTCGGCGGTATGGCTGGTGGAGTCGGGGCTGCGGCAAGAGACGGCGCGCGAGGACATGGTGCGTTGCGCTATGCGCGTCTACGGTGCGGCAGGGCGACGACGCGATATCGTCGAGCTGTACAGTGGGCATATGCATCACCTGAGGGAGCAGGTCAATGGCGTGCCCGAGCCCGAGACGCGGCGTCTGTACGAGCGCTTGGTGGAGGGCAGGCTTAGCCGCGTGCTCGTCGAGCGATAAAAAATGAGCGTCCGAATTGCTCGGACGCACGCTAGCTTGATGTGTGTTGGCTCGCCGGATCGTTGGCGCTTAGACGAGCTTAATCTTCTCGATGTCCTTGCGCGAGGACTCGCGATACAGCGAGAACTTGCGGCCGATAACCTGGACGACCTCGGCATGGCAGCGATCGGCGAGCTCTTCGGCGGCCTCGCAGGCAGAAAGGCTGGAACCATCGAGTACGGAGCACTTAACGAGCTCGTGCTTCTCCAGGTAGGCGACCGTCTGCTCGACGGTGCCCTCGTTGATGTCGGACTTGCCGATGATGATGGCGGGGTTGAGGTGATGGGCCATGCTGCGAAGCTGCTTGACCTGGGCTCCTGTCAGTGCCATGGGTTCTCGCTTTCTATGTTATGGGGCGCCCCGCGATGGGGCCTTAATCTACGTGAGCTGTCCCACGATAGCGCAGGAACGGCGCGGTGTGGGGCATGTTTGCCCAGTTCAAAAAGAATGCGGATGCCGAGCGGGAGAACAGCGCGGGTTACAGGCGGACGTGTACGGCGGCCGAAAGCGGTCTATGGACGGCCCGAAGAGACCGGCTCCCATGCAATAAACGCCCAACGGACCTTGCGGACGTGGTCGAGCATGTAACGCCCCTGCGG
>DBEYTJ010000229.1:0-4954 GCA_048181065.1 Collinsella sp. | reverse complement strand
AAAGGGGGTGCGGACGATTTCTTGGACCGCGCCTAGGCGTATCCAAGCTTCCTGCGGTACTCCATCGGGCTCAGCCACCCGAGGGACTTCTTGATCCGCTCCTCACGATAGTACACGAGGTAGGCCTCGAGCCTTCCCATGAACTCCTCGGCCGTCACGCCCTCCCAGTCCCTGTAGTGGAAGAACTCGTTCTTGAGGCGCCCGAAGAAGCCCTCGCAGGCCGAGTTGTCCGGGCTGCAGCCCTTCGCGGACATGCTCCTGACCAGGCCGTTCTCCTCGCAGATCCCGATCCACTCCGGCCAGCGGTAGTGGCCGCCCCGGTCCGAGTGGATCGTCGTGCGCCCGCCCGCCGGCCTCGCCGCGCAGGCCTTGAGCAGGCTCGAGTTCGCGAGGCGCTTGTCGGGGTGCAGCCCGATCGACCAGGCGACGGGCATCCCGTCGAAGCAGTCGATGACCGGGCTCAGGTAGACCTTCTCGCCGCCCGGGAGCCTGAACTCGGTGATGTCGGTGAGCCACAGCCGGTTGGGCTCGTCGGCGTGGAAATTCCTGTTCACGAGGTTCTCCGGCGCCTTGGAGACCTCGCCGGCGTAGGAGCTGTAGCCCCGGGCGCGCCTCTTGTTGTAGACGACCTCGAGGCCCTCCTCGCGCATCACGCGGGCCACGCGCTTCTCGCTGGCGCGGACGCCCTCGCGGCGCAGGCGCGCCCAGACGGTGCGGTACCCCCAGCACCCCGAGCCCTCGCGGAAGATGCGCACCACGCGGTCGCGTATGTCGGCGTCGCGGTCGCGCGGCGCGGCGACGCGGGGCCTCCAGTACTCATAGGAGCTCTTCGATATCCTCAAGAAACCCGTGATCGAGCGGAGGGGCAGGGCGGTCGCCCGCCTCAATCTCTCGCCGAGCTCGCACTTGCTCCTGTTCGAGATCGAAGCCGGGTCCCACCCTTCCGCTTTTAGGTCGGCCAACACCGCCCTGAGCAGCAGGTTCTCTATCTGGTCCTCGTTGAGCCCGGCGAGCGGTCCGGTCGCGGGCGGGGCGTAGATCGACTTGTCGGGGCCCAAGCTGGCCTCCTTCCGTGGCGGTTTCCTCGCCACGATTCTACAGCGCGCCCCGGTGTAGCTGTGCGGGAGGTGCCCCGTCGCCCACTTCTTGGCCGCGCCCACCGAGACCCCCGCGAACTTCGCGGCGGCGGTCGGCCCCATGCCGTCCTCCGTCGCCAGGAGGAAGAGCTCGACCTTCTCCCTGCTGTACATGCGAACCTCCAGTCCGGACCGCCCCGCGGTCCAACTTTCTGTCCGCACCCCCCCTCGTGTGGACGGCCTTTAACTTTGTGGCCTTTTTTATCCTGGTGGGCCGGTCCTCGTCCTTTCGCATCCAACGTTTCTCGGGCACGGCGGCGCTCGTGCTGCTGGGCGGCGCGTTCTTTGCCATCTCATATGCGTTGCGCGTGCCCTGGGCATGGAGGCTCAACTTCTCGCTCGTCTATTGCGTCTTGTGCGTGGTGGCGATGGAAATCTGTCTCGATTGCGGTGTCGTTCCGTCATATCACGACATCGCCGGCATTTTCGACACCTTGCCGCTTGACCTCAAAGTTCTAACGCGCGACCTGCAGGAAGTCTATGCCACGCCAGTGTCAAAGCCAATGCCGGTGGGCGTGCGCGAGGAGTTGCGGACCCAGGCGCACGGCCGCGCCCATGCCTTTGCCGTGGCGTCCGATCCCGATGTGATGTACCGTGCCTTTCCACTGCTGGGCGGATCGGCCCTGCTTGCCCAAGACGTGTCGGATCTCAACGAGCTTAACCGTGAACTGGCACATCGTCGTATGGAGCTGCAGCGTCAAAATGAGCTGCTCGCCGCCGACTACGACCTTAAGACGCACCTGGCAGACCAAGAGGCCGAGACCTTGCTGGTCCAAGACGTGGACCAGGCGCTTGCCCGCGCGCTCGAAGGGATGTACGACCTGCTGAGCTCGCTACCGCCGTTGACCGATGAATCGTCTTCGCACGAGCGTTGCCGCATGCTGCAGCGCGCCAAGATGCTCGTCGCCTATTGCAAGCGCAAGGGGTCGCTCACGTTGGCACAGCACGGGGAGAGCGGTTTTGATCGCGACCGCACTCAGCTCATTGCCAACGAGCTCGCAAGCGACCTGCGCACCATCGATATCGATTGCGCCTCGATTATCGCCATACGGCGCCCGATGCACGCCAGTACGGTAAGCGCCCTGTACGACTGCGTGTATGACTTTGCGTTTTTTGCCTACACCACCGACCATCCGGCGCTTATGTATCACTTGGGCGATCATGACCGATGCAGTGTCGAGCTGCGTGCCGCGCTTTTTTCCAACGATGATGCAGATCTTTCGCAGACGCCCGCTGCGCAAGAGCTCGAAAGCGCTCTGCAAGGGCGCAACGTGGCATACCGCCTTGAGGGCGAGCCCGGCCAGCTGCGCATGATCGTCTTGATGCCGCGGGCGGGTGAGTGACGATGCAGATTTCGCTCATCCTTCCCCAAATCGTTGCGCTCGATGTTGTCTTTGCCCTGGCTGCGTGTCTGCAGACGATTCACGTCCCGCTCATCGCATCGCGCCGCTCGTCCTATAACCGTAAGGTGATTTGTGCCTACGAGGCGAGCCTTGTGCTTCACCTAGTTATTTCGGCGCTCATCTTGTTCGCGTCGTCTGGCTCATATCTGGTGGCGCCGCTTGACGTTTGCGCCAGGGCAATGGGCGGAGCGTTGTGGCTCAATGCCGTAATCTTTGCCTACGGCATGGTGCTTATGGTGCACTATCGTCGCCCCGTCATGCTGGCCGAACTGTTGCTCGTTGCCGCCGTGACACCGCCGGTGGTGCTTGCCATGGGCTCGGCGTGGACCACGGTCCTTATCGCAGAGGGAGCGTTTTTCCTGTTCCGCTCCATTGCGGCGCTCTTGATGGATGTCCGCAACCGCCAGGAGGATATCACCGCGTTCTCGACGATCGAAACCATCAACGTGATTCCCGTGGGCATCCTGTATCTGGACCCGAGGGGCCGTCCGCTGCTCATGAACCGCTGCATGCGAAAAAACCTGGTGGAGCTTCATATGCCCACCGACCTAGGCGATATGAGCGGTACATGGAACGACTTGCGCAAACTCAGCATGCAAATGCCCGAAAGCAGCAGGAACCGTGTGCGGATTAATCTGGACCGCTTTGGTGAGGCGCGGGCGGTGGTTGAGGTTTCTCCCGCCGAGATTCGCTTGTTTGTGCACGATGACGTTATGGTTTCGGGCCGCCTCTTCGAGCGCATTATCGGCCTGGATGTAACAGAGTATGCGCATGCTCATGATCGCCTGGCGCAAGCCAACCACCTGCTTGAGCTTGCGGGCCAAGAGCTCCAAGCCCAGATCGAAGAAGTCAAAAAAGTTGCTGATAATGCGGCCTATCTGCGTATGCGCGCTCGCGTGCACGACGTGATCGGGCAGCGCCTGTCCATCCTCCATCGTTATCTGGAGGAGGGGCGCCTGGATGACGAGTCACTCGAGCAGATCGACCCGCTGCTGCGCTCAATTGCTGCCGATCTGCGCAGCGGGGGCGACACCGAACCGGCAGAGCAACTGGGAGATATCGTCCATGCCTTTGGCCTGGTGAGTGTGCAGATCGATGTGGAGGGCGAGCTGTCAAGCGACGCGCGTGTCGCCGCCGCATTTTTGCAGATTATCCGCGAGGCCTCGACCAATGCCACCAAGCATGCACAGGCGCATCGGGTCCACGTGCGTCTGTGGCAGGAGACGTCGGAAGACGGTGCTGTTGCGCGGATGACCGTTTCTAACGACGGCGCGCCTGCACCCGTATCGTATCGCGAGGGAACGGGTATCCCAGGTATGAGGCATGTCGCACAGAATCTGGGCGGCAGCCTGGAAGTCCACACCGCCCCGCCCTTCACGCTTACGGTGTCCATCCCGCTCGCCTCCAACGCTACGGTCCAAAGGAGAAGCTCATGATCCGCGTCCTTATAGTCGAAGACCAGGCCATCCTGCGCGAGAGCCTGGCGCGCTCCGTTGGCGACCAGCCCGATATGACCGTTGTTTCCGCCATTGCCGATGCTTCCGAGGCCTTGGGTGTCGCGCTCAAGGAGCGCCCGGACATGATACTGATGGACGTATGCACCGAGCATGATTCCAACGGCATCGTGGCGGCGGCGCGCATTAAAGAACAACTGCCCGAGTGCCGCGTCATTATCATGACGGGTATGCCCGAAATCACCTTTGTGGACCAGGCGCGCGAGGCGGGCGTCGACAGCTTTGTGTACAAGAACGTCGGTATCGACGAGCTATTCGCCGTGATGCGCTCCACGCTGGCGGGTTACTGCACGTTTCCCAAGCCGCCCGAGAGCATCTTCTCGGGCACGGCGGCCCTCGACGATGTCGAGCTGTCGATTCTGCGCCTTGCCTGCGAGGGCAAGAGCCGTCGCGAGATTGCGGCCGAGCTGTTTATGAGTGAGGGCACCATCAAGCGCCGCATCTCGGAGATTCTGAGCAAGACCGGTTACGACAACATCATGCGCCTGGCCGTGCATGCGGTGACCGAGGGCAGCATCGTTCCCAACATGGAGCGCTAACGCTCGTTGCGTATCGGCATAAAAACGACGGGGCCGCAGGATTATCTCCTGCGGCCCCGCCTGACATGTGCGCGGATGTGTCCGCCAACCCGCGGCTGATGTTACGTGCCACTACGCGATGGTTGCGCTGTAGGAGGCGACGTCCTCGTAGGAATCGGTCAGGTAGGCGTCGATGCCGATGGTCGTATTGACGAGGTCGTCAAGGCTGTCAAGCTCGCCGCTCGAGAACGTGAATTCCTCGGTGGCGTTGGTGCCGGGCATCAGGTGAGCCGAGAACCAGGGTTCCTTCATGGTGCCGTTGACGTTGGTCTTGCCGGAAGGAGCGTAGAAGGTCAGGTCCTTGTCGCTCTTGTTGGTGATGT
>DBEYTJ010000228.1:0-2104 GCA_048181065.1 Collinsella sp. | reverse complement strand
CGTTTGAGAATTGGCTCGGACTTCTTTCCCGTAACGCGGGATTCAGGGATCTTCTGGCCGGGCCAGGATCGGGTGAAGCAAGATCCCAATAAGATCTTTGCGCTTTCGGTCCATAACTCTAAAAAGAGCTTCTACACCGATGTGCCTCCGCTCTATTTGGATGACGGTACGTGGGTCATTAAGTATTCGGTCCAAGCGCCAGGCGCCGTTGGTTCTCGAGACCAGAATTACAACCGTAAAATGCTCAACTGCATGGAATGTGGCGTCCCAGTCGGAGTCATATTTGCAACCGAGGTGGGCTATAAGGTGCTCGGCCTTGCGTTTGTTGAGCGGTTCGAGCCCGAAAACGGATGGTTTGTTCTGCACGGTCCTGTTCATAAAGGCGGACCGGACCCTCGTTTTGCGCCCGACATGAGTTATCTGAAGCACATACCCGTCGATATTGAGTTTGCCGGACAGGGTGTGACCGACGACGGAAAGGTCCGCTATGCGTTAAGGCGCGAGCGATTGGGGCAGCAATGGTTCCGCAAGCAGCTCGTTGCCGCCTATGATGGCCGTTGCGCGGTGTCGGACTGCGGCGTCAGCGAAGCTCTGGAGGCTGCACATATCGAGAATTACTCGGGACCCAAATCGCAGGTTGCCAGCAACGGTATTCTGCTTCGGCGCGATCTTCATTCCCTATTTGATGCTCACCTGATTTCGTTTGAGCCTGTTTGCGGCGAATATCGGCTGTGCGGATCGTACCTGCTGGATAAGACCGACTACGCTTCCTTTGCGGGTGCGACGCTAAGGCAGCCGAATGAGCGTCAGTGGCGACCCGATACGGTGTTTCTTGAGGCCCGTCGCATTGAGTTCGATCGCTCGGAAAAGAAGCGTGAAAAGGCGGGGCTTCTGCCGTATTAGCGTATTTGGCTTTGGCATTCTTTGACGATCGTGTTGTTTGATCGGATCGCGTGGCGATGCAATCTCGCGCCCGCCCGCCGGTGCATGCTCTTCCTGATTTGTATAGCGAGAGGGGAGCGTGTATGAGCTGGCGAGGCGATATTGCGATGGGGAAGTACGGAAAACTGCCGTGTGCCCTTATAGACAACAATATGTTTCCGAGCGTAGAGGTTGATTGCGGGTCGTTTGTCGTCACCTGCCCTTGCTGCGGCTCGCAAATACCGTGTCTCGACATTCGGTTTATCGATGCGCGCGACAGACTCAGCGACGAAGTGAGAAAACGGACAGGCGTTCATATGCCGGTGTATCCGGAGAAATGCCCTGTTTGTGGCCTCGATATCGTGTACGACGCCGGCGACGAGGGATAGGTGATGCGGAGGAGTTGGCTGTGAGTGTCTTTTGCCTCTACAAATAAATCCCCTCACCGAGTTGCTTGTGGAACTCGGCGTGATGGTCGCGTGCCCAGGTAAAGAGCGCCTGGTCAAAGTCGGTACGCGTGGCCGGGACGCCAAAGACGCCGGCAACTTCGACGCGTATAAACTCCAGTGCCGGCAGCTTGTTGATGGCAGTGAGGGCAAACGGGGACGAGGGCTCCTCGAACAGATAGCGGCTGCCTTGCAGCGCGTCGCAACTGGTGCACGTGTTGCCGAGCGACGGGGCTTTGGAGGCTCGCGCGCCTACGGGCTTGTAGCCGCAGCGCTTATGAAGGTAGTCGCGGATCTCGCCCGGCACGCAGCCAAGAGCGGGCACGATGGCGAGTGCGTTGGCGTTGGCCGTGTCGATGGCAATGTACCTGGCTTCGTTGGGCGCGTGCGCGATGGCGATGCTCTCGTCGTTATCGGTTCGATAGGGAATGCCGAAGGCCGCGACCGAGGTCTCTTTGTGACACTTCCAGCACTCGCGCTTGCCCAGTACTAGATATATATACGGCGCTGAGGGGTCGGATCGGTCAACACCGGGCAGCCACTCGGCAAAGGGCTCGGGGTTGACGCCGCTGGGTACATACCAGATCTTCTTGGTCCGGTCCCATTTGGCGCCCAGCGCCTTGGCTTCTTCTTTGTGCGAAAAGGGGACATCGAGCTCGGTGCGCATGGCGGCTCCTTGGTGCTGCAGGTGCAAGTGGCTCAAGGATACCGCAGGGCGCAGACATCGCGGCGTTTTG
>DBEYTJ010000227.1:0-17046 GCA_048181065.1 Collinsella sp. | reverse complement strand
GGTACTCACTTATGCGTTCTCCTTCATGCTTGTGAACTGGGAGCCCGTGATGATCTGGAAGGCCTCGCGATAGCGCTCGGACGTGCCATCGATGACCTCGGCGGGCAGGTGCGGGGTCTCCCCCGTCATATCCCAGTTGGCTTTGAGCCAATTGCGGACGAATTGTTTGTCGTAGCTGGGCTGAATCTTGCCCTCCTCGTAGCTGGCGGCGGGCCAGAAACGGCTGGAGTCGGGCGTTAGGCACTCGTCGATCAGCGTAACCTTGCCATCGATGACACCGAACTCGAACTTGGTGTCGGCGATGATGATGCCTCGAGTCGCGGCATACTCGGCAGCGGCCTTGTAGATCTTGAGGGACAGGTCGCGAATCTGCGTGGCGATGTCCTCACCCACGATCTCACAGCAACGCTCGAACGAAATGTTCTCGTCGTGGTCGCCGATCTCGGCCTTCGTGGACGGCGTGAACAGCGGCTCGGGAAGCTTGGAGGCCTCGGTTAGACCCTCGGGCAGCTGGATGCCGCAAACGGTGCCGTTCTCGTCATAGGTCTTCTTGCCCGAACCGGTCAGATAGCCGCGGACGATGCACTCGATAGGAATCGTCTGGGCCTTCTTGACCAGCATGGCGCGGCCTGCGAGGTAGTCACGATACTCGGCAAACTCCTCGGGGAAATCCGCCGGGTCGATGGAGACGAGATGGTTGGGAACGATGTCGGCAAACTTATCGAACCAGAATGCCGAGATGCGGTTGAGCACCTCTCCCTTAAACGGAATCTCGTCGGGAAGAATGAAGTCGAACGCAGAAATGCGGTCGGTGGCGACCATCAGCAGGTTTTCACCGGCATCATAGATATCACGAACCTTGCCACGGGAATCCGGACGACGCTCCATCGTTGTCACGTGAGTCACTCCTTACCAAAATACGACAGTAATGCGGGTTCTTTCCCGCACGTTTTCGCAAACTCGGAACGGCAGGGACGAAACCTCTCCTTCACCGAATAGCGAAAAGCTAGTGCTCCATTGTAGTAGATGCCGCGTGCTCCGTGTGCTCGCGAGGCAGATGAATCGTAAAAGTCGTACCCTTTCCAAGCTCCGACTCCACGGATATGTAGCCGTGATGACGCTCGACAATCTGCTTGGTCACGGCGAGGCCCACGCCCAGGCCACCCGCCTCGCGGGCGCGACTGGCGTCGGCACGCCAAAAACGTCCGAAGATGCGCGACAAATCATCCTTGGCGATACCGATGCCCGTATCCGAAACCGCGATATCGACGTGCTTGCGGTCGCTGAGCACCGACACCACGACCCAACCCCCCTCGGGGGTATAGCGCATGGCGTTACTCAAGAGGTTGATGACGCATTGCGTGATCATGTCGGGATCTGCCTCGACAACGTCATCGTGGCCCTGCGTCTCATCTGCAAAGCGCAAACGCAGGTCACGGTCGGCAAACAGGCGCTCCTGGCCATTCACAATCGAACGCACAAACGGCACCATATCCACCGGCTCCAGATTGAGCGGCGCGGTACTGTTTTCCATGCGCGACAGGTCGAGCATCTGCTGCACCAGACGGGCCAGACGACGCGTCTCGGATGCGACTGTCTCCAGGTGTTCGTCGTCGGTGGGATACACGCCGTCTTGCATGGCCTCGACCGTTGCAAGCATGGCCATGAGCGGCGTGCGCAGCTCGTGGGCAACATCAGAGGTTAGGCGCTTCTCGTGCTTCATATCCTTTTCGAGCGAGGTGGCCATCTCGTCGAAGGTCTCTCCCAGCTGATCGATCTCATCATCGCCGCGCAAGCCCGTACGAGCGGAC
This sequence comes from Collinsella sp., assembly GCA_048181065.1. Classification (GTDB taxonomy): domain Bacteria; phylum Actinomycetota; class Coriobacteriia; order Coriobacteriales; family Coriobacteriaceae; genus Collinsella. The sequence continues at coordinate 15,235 of DBEYTJ010000227.1, read as the reverse complement.
AGGTCTCCATCGCGAATCTGCTTGGCGGTGCTGGTAATACGATGAATCGGCTTGGTGAGCATGCGCGACATGAGCGCTCCGATAACGACCGAGATGCAGACGGCCACAACCGCGGCAAGGGCCATGGCGTTAAAGGTCTTCTCTCTGAATGCTGAGTCAGCCCTGGTGAGCAGGGCATCGGAGCCAATCGCCCACAATTTGACCTGACCCACGTGCTCGCCGGAGGACGTCACGATCTCAACGTTGGCAACGCTATTGGAATCGGTGGGAGCAGACGAGACTGGACTGTGCGATGCCTTCTTTCCGCTCGTACCGTCGGTCGTCGCCTGATTTTCGCGTACATCGGCAGTAGCGCTTGCCGAGGGCCACGAGTCATCGTAGACGATGACGCCCTTTTTATTGACGACCTGCATACCAAGATCGTCGGACACCAAGCTCGATGTCGCGACCGTACGCAGCTCCCCCGCGGTCCAAGAACCGTTTTCCTCATATGACGTTGCCAACTTTTCGGCAGCGGAATTGGCGATTTCGACAATATTGGAGCGCGTGTAATCCGTAAAAACCGTGCCCCATACAACGGAGACTACGCCCACCAATACCAATACCGTCATGAGCGATGTCAGGGCAAAAGCCAGGGCCATGCGCGAGGGATAGCTCATCGTTGGCCGTGAATCGGAACGAGGCGTGTTCCAACTAGCCTTGGAACCCGCCTCGTTCTCCTGCTTATGCTTTTGCCCGATTTCAAAGCGCGCAGGTGTCATATGTGATTTCCTTTATTTCTCGTCCGACTTATCGGTCTTGGTCGGAGCCTCGAAGCGGTAGCCGACACCGTGGACGGTGTAGAGCCACTTGGGCTTCTTGGGGTCGTCGCCCAGCTTGGCGCGAAGGTTCTTCACGTGGCTGTCGATGGTGCGCTCGTAACCCTCAAAGTCGTAGCCGAGCACCTTCTCGACCAGCTCCATGCGGTTGTAGACGCGGCCGGGATGACGGGCAAGCGTGGTGAGCAGCTTGAACTCGGAAGCCGTCAGGTCGACTTCCTTGCCCTCGACCAAAATCTTGTGGCCCGAGATGTCAATGACCAGATCGCCAAAGTCGAGCACCTCGACGGCCGGCTCATCGGCCTGGTGGGCACGGCGGAACAAGGCGCGCACGCGCGCGACAAGCTCGCGCGGCGAGAACGGCTTGATCAGGTAGTCGTCGGCGCCGAGCTCGAGGCCGATAATACGGTCCTCGATCTCGCCCTTGGCCGTCAGCATAATGATGGGGACATCCGAGGTGTCGCGAATGGTGCGGCAAACGCGCTCGCCGGGAATCTTAGGGAGCATGAGGTCGAGCACGACCAGGTCGAACTGATGCTTCTCGAACTCCTCGATAGCGGACTGGCCGTCGCCCACGCCCACAACCCAATAGCCCTCGCGCTCGAGATAGGCAGCGACAGCGTCACGGATTGCCTTCTCATCCTCGACCAGCAGAATCTTTTTTGCATCTGAAGCCATAACACGGCCCCCCTGTCTCAATTAGCTAAGAACAAGCTCATTTTAACGCACCTGAGCCCACCGGGTATCGCATGGGTGCGATAGCTCGGCGGGCGGTACTCATAGTCACAACGCGCTTATTCCCCTGTCGACGCCTTTTTAACCCCTCGGAGACTAAAGAGAGAACAAGCGAGCGGTAACCGTCTCGGGAATCCCCTGACTGTTACGCACCGTTGCGTACGTTAAGAACGAGCTCGATTTACCCGCCGTAGCAGGATAATCGCCATACTCCAAGGCTCGGTCGGGCGACAGAAGCGAGCCGTAGGTCTTAGCCGAAGTGTCAATCAAAAAATGCGACGCCTGAACTTTAACCAGGTATTTATTTTTCCTTCCCGCGGCGCACGCGAGCGGCTCACGCGAAAGGAAGAGGTACGGCCCGCCCTCGCTACCGATATAGGTGCCCATATTGCCCAAGCTACCCACACCGCTATACGTCGCCTCAATGGAGAACACGAAGGTGTCGCCCATATACACGGCCTCGAAAGGCGAAACCGACGAAGGCAGCACCAGCTGAGCTCGCTTCGTGTTGTTGCCGTCAGTCAGGTCGATCGCCGTCATACCGTAATAGACGCCCTCATCATTGTGCACGCGGGGCGAGATGGTCAGGATGCCGTCGCTCACACGCGGGGCGGATGCGAAACGGCCCGTCGACTTCCAAATAGTCTCAGGCTTGGACTCGCTGGGCGACTGACGGTAGCAGTACGAATCGTTACTCGTCTTGGTGCCGCCGGACGAAGGCATCTTATACCAGATGACCGACGACCCATACGCTGTGAAGAGCGGCGGATCGTAGTTTTCGCCACCGCGGTCGAGCTCGACAGCGTTGCCGGTAAGGGAGGAGCCTGCAAGGTTTTGCGCATAGAGTTTCCAGGACGCATTGGCAAAGTTCATCTCGACCCACGCGAACACGCCATCACCCGCGCGAACGTCGTAAAACGCATAACCGGTTCCCTCAATGGGATCCTCAATAAGTGTGGTAAGCGAGCCATCGCCTAGGTTGAGCACACCAAGCGTATTGGCATGCAGGGCAGAAGCGGGCGCCATCATCGCGGCAGCGTAGTCGCCATCGCAGTAGTACAGCAGCGTGCCCAGCGGCAGCGTCCACGAGGCTGCGGGCTCAAGATCGATATCGACAGCCTCGTACTCATCAGTGATCGAGACAATCTTCGAATCGTCCTTGATAACCTGCGGCTCGCCAGCGGCGTCATCACTCGTGCCCGTTTTTTTCGAGCAACCGGCCAGTACGGCAGCAGCACCGGTAGCGGCGCCACCCAGCACAAAACCTCGACGCGTTATTCCATTCTTAAAGCGATCAGCGATGCTCATTAGGCGATCTCTGCGCGAGCGGCCTCGATAGCGCGCGTAAGCTGATCGGCGCAAGAGGTCTTTTTCATACCGCAGGTATTACCGGCGAGAACCTCGATTACGCGATCGGCGGGAGCGCCTTCGACCAGCCTGGAGATGGCCTTGAGGTTGCCATCGCAGCCGCCGGTAAACTCGACGCCCAGCACCTTGCTGCCATCGTCAGAGAGATTGAGGTGAATATTGCGAGAGCATACACCCTGAGGCTTGTAGTCAAAACTAATCATTGAGATCCCCTCTCAGAAAGAAATTTCAGACGTCTATTATCCCCGCCTGGACCGACTTATTATCGCAAGCACCGATTCAACATCCTACGATGCTTGGACTGGCGGGGGCAAGATTAGCAGTCCGCACCCTGTGCGTGGACCATGCGCTTCTCCCGATACATATTGTGGTCGGCGACGCGATATACATCGGCCAGCGTATTTCCAGCCGTCTCGACGGTCGCCACGCCAATCGATGCGCTGACCGTCAGGGTCTCATCGCTTACCGCGGCAAGACCGAGACGAAGATCCTGTTCCAGCCCGAGCGCAGACTCGTTGTCAGTATGGGGGCAAACCAGCAAAAACTCGTCGCCGCCAACGCGCATCGGCAGGTAATCCGCACCAGCCACCCGCCGCAGCACGGACGCCGTCCGTCGCAGCAGTTCATCCCCCACCTCGTGACCATAAATGTCGTTGGTCCGCTTGAGATAATTACAGTCCACCATAATCACGCTCACTGGCAAGTCCTCGTTTACCAGGCTATCTCCACGCGATTCCAGATAGTTGCGGTTGCGAAGCCCCGTCAGTTTATCTTGGTATGACAGCTCCTCGGCATGCTTGACCATCGATATGTTGTGCGTCGCCACGACGACCGAATCCAACCGGCCTTGCTCATCGCGATGCTGGGGGACAACCTGTAGCGAGTACCAAGTGCCTCGACAATCTCGCACCTCGGCAGCCAAGTACGGTACGCCCTCTATGCGTTCACGAAGCGTACTTATATCTACGAGCCCCACAACCGCTTCGCGGCTTTCGGGGCTCACGATATCCCGGCAGACCGTGTCCATAAAGTCATATGCCTCGCTATGCTCGGCAAACATCTTCGCTATCGCCGGCGACATATTGATTCCCTCGATCTCGAGGGTGTCAAGATGCAAAAGGAAGGTCGAATCGTAGATGGCGCTTATGGCATTGATAATGCCGAGCTGTTTATCCTTTTCGACCAAATTGCGGTGGTCAACGATATTTCGAGCCAACAGTACCACGACCCAAAACGCAAGGCACACCAAGACGCCGACGGCGACAAATGAAATCCTGTCAGACATGACCTCAGATTTGGGATATAGCGCAAACAGGCGGTAGTCCTTATATGCCGCACGCACGGCATATAAGGTGGTCCCCCGATATTCGATACGTGTTACGCCCTCGTCTTTCCAGTCAATTCCGCTATCGGCGAGAAGCCGGGCAAGGGTTATATCGACGGTCGAATCGTTTGAAGAAACGATTTGCGCATCGCGCATCACAAGCACTGTTGGACTCTGATGGAACGTGTTGTTCACAAGGACGTCGGCGATCGTGTATGAATAGTCATCGGCGGGCCCAGCCGCAAGGGATCGATACCCCAACGCCACCCCGTCACCGTATGGAACGGCACTCACGGCAAAGTCGACACCGCGGCGCTCGACAGCGGTCGAGTAGGAAACTTTGGACCCTCGATACATCGATGCGATCGACGAACAGGCCAGCTCCTCTCGCCACAGCATGAGTGGATCGCGGCCGTCGATATCGTAGTGGGCGACCATATGACCATCGGCGTCCATGACCAACATTCCCGAAAGGCTCTCGGTATGGACATATTCCTCGACCAGATCGTCGTTGACTTCAAATCGATCAGGCGGCAAGAACGTCGCAAACGACTCGAGCGCCGCATCCAAATTGTGCGTCGCCTCGGTTTTTCTTCCCTGTTCATATCGGTCATATTTTTCGCAGGCATTTTTTAAAAACACCATGGTTTCCTGGCCGAACCCAAGCGTTTTATCAAGGCAGCGATGCGTGCCAACCATATAGAGCAAACTCAGTAGGGCAACGCTGGCCACGATGCCGATGCCCACTGCGGCTAAACTCTTTCGGCGAAAGCGGCGCTCGTCATTTGTCATGATTCCGCTCCTCGCCCGCCTGTCGTCGCTCCTGCCTTGTAATTGTCCACAATGTGCTCTATCGTGCCGTCTCGATCCATGTCGGACAGTGCGGTATCGAGGTTTTTGACGTACTCCCCCTCATAGCTATCATCAAACGCGACGCCCAGGTCAACCGTCATAACGTTGTCGGCGAACACACGATAAACGCCAGGATACTGGGCAACGAGTCGATCAAGCGACTGAACGTCCGCCATCCAACAGTCGACATACCCTTTGGCGAGGGCGGCCTTGCAGAGTTCGGCAGAACCATACGATTTGATTTGCACGTCCGGCGAGATTTCCAGATCCCCTGCGAGCAATCGGCGTTCGCTCACCGAGCCCGCAATCACCGCAATAGTCTCGCTTCCATCGAGATGCGCCAAGGACGTGATGCCACTCGTTTTCTTGGCGGCGACCGAAACCGTCAGGGTTAGATACGGCTCAGTCCAGTAATACTTATCCTCGCGATAACAGGGAGAATAGTCGCACCACAGGCAATCGATATCGCCGTTTTTGAGTAGGCGGTCGCGGTCATTCCAAGATATGTCGATAAATTGCGGCTTGATCCCCGCGCGTTTGCAGGCCTCGCGGGCGATGTCGATATCGATACCGGCGTAATCGCCCGTGGTATCGACATACACATAGGGGTCGTTATCCGTAACGCCGATTTTGAGTACCGGGAGGTCTTTGTCGGCTTCATTCGGGGAGGAAGAGCTGCTTCGAACGGTATACGTCAGGGCGCCCGCACAGACGGCAACAAGAAGTATGAGCGTAAGCGAGACGATGGCGGCTCGCTTGGTACGTCCGGGCACACGCCTCCCTTCATCGAAACAGCAGTCGGATTCCATTTTATACCCGGGGCTGATGCGGCAATAAAAAAGCGCCTCGCCCAAGACGGGCAAGGCGCCAATGGTCGAAATGCAACCGCAAGCGGTCGAATTAGGTTAACCCTACTCGAAGCTCAGCTGCTCCAGACGGTCGAAGACCGTGTCGATGCGGGTGAGGAAGTCCCACGGATCAAAGATCTCGTCGAGTTTTTCCTGGCTGACGGTGCAGCGCGGATCGGCCTCGAGACGCTCCTTAAAGGTGAGGCCAGAGACACAATCCTGCACCTCGTGCCAGGTGGCCATGGCATTTTCCTGCACGATAGCGTAGGCGTCCTCGCGGGTGATGCCCGTATCGACGAGGGCCAGCAGGACCTTGGAGGAGAAGATGAGGCCGCGAGTCTTGTTGAGGTTGGCCATCATGCGGGCCGGATACAGTTGCAGACCGTCGATAACGCGAATGAGGCACTGGAACATATGGTCAAGCGCGATGAAGCTATCGGCCTGGGCGACACGCTCGGCAGAGGAGTGCGAAATGTCGCGCTCGTGCCACAGGGCAACGTTATCAAAGGCGACCTGAGCGTTGGCCTTCACGACGCGCGACAGTCCGCAGACCTTCTCCATGGTGATGGGGTTGCGCTTGTGCGGCATGGCGGAGCTGCCCTTTTGGCCCTTGCGGAAAGGCTCCTCGGCCTCGAGCGTATCGGTCTTCTGCAGGTTGCGGACCTCGGTCGCGATGCGCTCGCAGGTGGCCGCTGTAGTGGCAAGCACGCCGGCAAGGTAGGCGTGGTGATCGCGGCTGATGACCTGCGTAGACAGCGGATCGTGGACCAGGCCCAGGTGCTCGCAGACGTACTCCTCGACGAACGGCTCGATGGAGCTGTAGGTGCCGACGGCACCGGAGATGGCACCGAAGGCAACGTTCTTGCGAGCATCCTCAAGACGATCGAGATCGCGCTTGAGCTCCCATGCCCAAGAGCCAAACTTCATACCGAAGGTCATCGGCTCGGCATGGATGCCATGGGTGCGGCCGGCGCAGAGCGTATTGCGCTCCTCGAAGGCGCGGCGTTTGCAGATCACGCCGAGCTTCTTGACGTCCTCGATAATCAGGTCACACGCCTGAGTAAGTTGATAGCACAGAGCAGTATCACCCAGGTCGGAGCTGGTCATACCGTAGTGAACCCAGCGGCTAGGCTTGGGCTCGCCCTCGGGAACATCGGCGTCGATATATTCCTTCATGTTGGTCAGGAAGGCGATGACATCGTGGCGCGTGACCTCCTCGATCTCGTCAACCTTCGCCTTCTCAAAGTCGGCGTGGTCGCGGATCCACTGGGCCTCTTCTTTGGAAATACCGATCTTGCCGAGCTCCGCCTGAGCCTCGCAGGCCAGGACCTCAATCTCCTGCCAAATGGCGTACTTGTTCTCGAGGGAGAAGATGTGTCCCATCTCCGGGCGGGTATAGCGATCGATCATAGCGGCTCCTTTTTGGTTATTGGCACGTTGGTCGTAACCCAACCATTGTACCGTGCGCGGATGCAAGTATGGGCAGCAGGCATTAACCTAACATTTTGAAACAAGAGCAGCCATGGGAACGTCCGCGTATTTGCTTCGCGAATCCGCACCGGCTGCGGTCGGCATGCCCCGGTCCGTGCACATGCACGGGCATAGCGGGTTGAATCCGATGTTCCCGAGACCTCCCATGCTCGATGGAGCGGGCAACGGGACGTCTGCACGCCCGCGTCGCGGACGCACATCGGCTGTGGGCAGTCTCCTCGGAGTCACGGAGACGATGGGGGAAGACTTTGCTGGATTCGCCGCTCCCGAGGTCTCCCGTGCTCGATGGAGCGGGCAACGGGACGTCCGCGTATTTGCTTCGCAAATCCGCACCGGCTTCAGGCGCCTGCCGGCGCCTTCGCCTGCTCGCTACAAACGCTTCGCGTTTGCTTTACGCTCGCACCCTGGCGGGTTCGAGTCCCGGCACTTTATTGAAAAAAGCACGGCACCGTTATGGTGCCGTGCTCGTGCTTTTTACTGGAGCGGGCAACGGGACTCGAACCCGCGAGTGTCAGCTTGGGAAGCTGATGCCTTACCACTTGGCGATGCCCGCTTGTGTGTTGGCTAGTATAACGCGGTTGTCTTGTTCGATACAAGGGTGTCGATGCTTGTTTTAGCTGTGGAGAATCGTTTGAAAACCGCGCCAATTGTGGAGATGAGGACCTTTGTCTTTCTTTTCTTACCATTTTCTACCTGCGCTTTTATCTGATTGTTGTATTTGAGCTCGATTTGTCACAAATCGGGCAAGCTTTTGGTCAGCTTCTGGTACTTACCCGCATGAACCATGGCGGTAGCCTCATCCCAAGCGCCGCGGCCTCCCCGTGCGGCGCACGAGGGATAAGGAGCAGCCATGTCCAACGCACCCACGCACTCTGTCCACAGCGCAATCGCAACAGGCCCACTGCTCCTGCTCCTCTTTTTTCTGATCGGCTGCCTGGCCCCAGGGTCCGCACTCGCCGTCGACGGGAGTGACACTCTTAATTTCCGCACCATAAGCGACGGCTGCGGTCCCTTCGGTGTCGGTAAATACGAGGCACAGGACACTTCAATTTCGTACTGCATGAATCAAGACTGCCCCGGCCCCAGCAAGCCGGGAGGGCCATGGCGTACATATAACCAGGGCTGGACATGGCTCGATGACGAATTTGCCGCCATCGTCTGTCACGGATACCCCTCCAATACATCCTTTGGCGGCCACAACCTGTCGCCCGATCTCGCCCGTGCCGCCACCCAGATTGCCGTGTGGATGCTCAAGGGAACCACGCACCCCGACGGCACCTATTCGTATACAAATAGCAAGGGAGTTGCCAGGAGTGGTAGGTTTTACGAAAACGCCGAGGCCGTAGCGGCTGCACGTTGGCTCTACGACAGCGCTAAGTCCGGATCCATTAAGGCAGCCCCACATCGAGCCAGGCGTTATCACGGCCCGGTCTCGGGTGAGGGTCGACACCAGGACATGCTCTATGTTCTGCCCGCCGTCTCCGTATCTTTTCAAAAACAATCGTCCCAGGCTGACATCACCGCCGGCAACGACACCTACAGACTCGGTGGCGCAACCTTCGATATCTTTGAAAGTGTGGGCGATACACGTGTCGGCACTATCCAGATGGACGAAAACGGGCGTGCACAAGCAACGCTTTTGCCCAATACGGCATATTACCTGGTCGAAACCAAAGCCCCGGCAGGCTATATCCCTCGAAGCGACCGAATAGCCTTCACCACACAAAACAGTGGCGAGCATGTCACTGTCAACGAGCAGCCCGGCACCATCACCTTGCGTATTGCAAAAGTCGATGCCGCCACGGATGCCGGCACCCAGGTTGGGGCGTCGCTTGCGGGCGCTGAATTCACCTGCGTCTCGCAATCAACCCCCGGCTGGACTCGCACCCTTACGACCGACGAAAACGGACAGGCGATTCTCAATGACGTTCCTCTGGGTACCTTTACCATCTACGAATCGAAAGCGCCCGAGGGCTACCTGATTTCAAACGACTGTTGGAGCTACACCGTCGGTGCCGAGCAGCTCGGAGATACGGGCATCGTTGAGCTCGAAAGCCGTATTCCCAACATCCCCATCGCCTTTGACCTTGAAATCTCGAAGTTTAAGGACCATGGCGATAACGATGAGTCCGGCCTCGAGCAGCCGGCGGGAGGCGTCGTCTTTGAAGTTGTCAGCAATAGCTCCCAACAAGTCGTCGGCACGTTGACCACAAACGTTTACGGCTTTGCCTCCACCAAAGACCAGCCCGAAGCATGGTTTGGCATAGGCAAGCGACCCGCTGGCGCTCACGGCGCCATTCCCTACGACCGCGCGGGCTACACCGTTCGCGAGGTTGCAGAAACGGTCCCTGAAGGATTTAAGCAAGCAGGGGAATGGACCATCACAGCAGAGCAGATCGCAGACGGCGCCGAGCTTCAGTACATCGTTGACAACCATGCCCTATCGACACACCTTCAAATTGTAAAGCGCGATGCTCAGACCGGCGGCACCGTACCACTTGCCGGCTTTACGTTCCAGCTGCTCGATAGCCACCACGAGCCCATCTCGCAAACATGTTGGTATCCGGCCCACAATGTAATGAACACCTTCACAACCGATACAGCCGGCGCCGTCACGCTGCCCGAATCACTTAATCCCGGAACATACTACGTGCGCGAGGCATCAGCCAAGGAACCGTATCTGCGCGGAGAAGACCTGGAGATAACGATTCCCGCTGACAGAAATCTGACACCGGTCGCCGTCGCCTCGTTCTATGACGACGCCGCAACCGGAAGTATCGAAATCATTAAGACGGATGCTGTAGATGGGCGCACCCTCGCTGGAGCCACGTTTGACATCCGCGCCGGCGGCGACATCGTGCGGGCCGACGGCAGCATCGTCGCCCTGGATGGCGAAACCGTCGCCACCGTCACAACCGACGAACGGGGGCATGCGCGAGTCGACCATCTTTCGCTGGGATGCGGTACAGCCACCTACGAGGTCGTCGAAACACAAGCGCCCGAAGGTTATCTGCTCAACTCGACCCCACACACTGTGAAGTTGTCGTACGCTGACCAGCAAACGCCCGTGATCGAAGTGCACCTTGACGTTTCCAACGACTACACCAAGATCGATGTCACCAAAGTCGACGCGTGCGGAGGTCAGGAAGTGACAGGCGCCGAGCTTGTCCTCTACGACTCCAATGGCAACGAAATCGATTCTTGGACTTCATCCGGCAAACCGCACCGCATTGAGCACCTTTCACCCGGCACCTACACCCTGCGCGAAACGATGGCTCCGCGTACCTACGACCTTGCCGAAGAGATTACGTTTGAAGTAAAGGCCACGGGAAAAGTTCAAACCATGGCCATGATGGATACCCCCATCGAGATCAGGGGAAGCATCGATAAGCGCCAAGAGATTGCACAGCCAGTCGTAAGCAAACTCGTTGCCAACGGCGACGGAAAAAACCGAGCCAAAGCACGGGCCAATACGCAAGGCGCCTTCTCCTATACAATCGACGCCAAAAATGAGTCGAGCGCCTGGGTCGACGAGTTGACCATCACCGACGACCTCGAGTGCGCCAAAGATGGCGCAGCGAAACTTGTTGCCGTTGAAACCCCTATTGCGGTCGGTGATCTAAATGGGCTGTGCAACGTGTGGTATCGAACGTCTCCGGCAGGAACAAGCGATACGGGCAAGCAGGCCAATGCAACACTTAACGACGAGCATCGCAATCCTTGGCTCGAAACGGAAGAGGTTGCAAAGCTGCTGGGCGACGATGTGCGTCTCGTCGATTACGACGGGTGGCGCCTATGGAAAGCAGATATCCCGACGGACAAGTCCGTCACGCTCGATACGAAAGAGATTGATCTTACAGACGACGCCGTCATCACGGGCATCCGTTTTGAATACGGTGCGGTAGCCGCCGACTTTACAACCAGAAGCGAGGCGGGCTCTTGGACCCGGGATGACCTTAAAGACGAGCACGACGATCTTGACGATGCCAAGGCGGCCCTTAACTCGGATGCCCGAGGCGCAGTCGTGCATATGCAGGCAACGTCGTCCTATACGCCCCAAACCGCACTTGCCAACAACGTGCGCGTCGATCTTTGCCGCAACGGCGGTGACGATAAACTCGAGGCGCATGATGAGGACCGCGTCATCCAACGATGCGCCCTGCCTCAGAACCTGCCGGCAACGGGATCTGTTCCCATCGCCGCATGCATCACCGCACTCCTGACCTCGGGCGTTGCAGCCATATGGTTCGCTCGCCTTAGGTCAGCCACAAAGAGGCACTAGCACGATGAAAAAGCGGGCGAGCCAGTCTCCCGGCTCGCCCGCCTTGGGCATAAACGATGAATCGGCTATTCAGCAGATGACGAACCGCCATCGATGGCTGCCTGATCGGACTCGGAAATACCGTCGGCACCCAAACTTTGCTCTTGCTCCACCTCTTCGTTCATTGTTGTCTCGGGCGTCGAGCCCTTAACGCCAACGACATACGCGGCCCCAAAACCCAATGCGATAGCGATCAGGGTCAAGATCAAATAGATGGGCCAATGGCGCTTGATGTACGAAAACACGCTGACTCCTTAGCGGGTCTGTCTACGAACGACGAATGACCTCGGTCACGACCTCGGACACCGTAGCGATATTGGTCGGATTGACGTTGTACGGCAGGTCATCCTCGGTGCGAGCGCAGGCAAGGCGCGGGCCGTCCACACCGGCGATCGTGAGGGCGCGACGGCTCGCCTCGAGCGCTGCGGATGCATCGGTTTTTGCATAGGGCATCTCGAACGCGCCGCAATCGACGTGGAACGACTTACACACCTTGCTGACAAGGTTCATGATGCGGCGATCGCCCTTAAACAGCTGCTGCTCGCCCTCGACCGTTACTACCGAAAGCCTGCCGGCACCGATAGACTCGAGATTGATGAAGAACACACCGCGGAGCTTGTCACGATGCGAGGCCAAAAACGCCCTCATGCCGGCGCCGTCGCAATCGGACGCGCCCGTTGCGACGAACCAGATATCGTGGCCGAGCAGCTCATCGTCACCCATGGAGGCAACGGCCGAGAGCATATCCTCGGCAGAAGCACCATCGGAGGAGGTGGCGCCGCCCTTCCAACCGTCGTCGTCATCCTCGAAGTTATCCCACGAGCCAATGCCGCGACCAGACTTCTTGGCATCGTAATCGTCTTCGACGCCCAGCCAGTCACTCATGCTGTCCTGCTCGTTCTTCTTTTTGCGACCGAACAAGCCACCCAGGCCACGCTTCTGCGGCTTGGCGCCCGTCGAAGCAGGAGCCGAGATGGTCTCGAGCGGCTGTGCGCCCGAGGAGATGGGCATGGGGGTCGCGACCGGTGCCGATGTGGGCTCGGGGCCCTGCGCCGTCGCAAAGGGATCATTTGTCTGTGCCGAAGGATCGGGAAGATCGAACAGCGACGTTCGGGACGCGACGTTGGCCTGTTGCATCGAAGGCAGCGACGGATCGGGGACCGAGGCCAGCGGCGACGAAGAGGGCACGGGCGCGGAGGCCGGATCGGGGATATTCATTTGCTGGCGCGGAGGCACCTGAGACGAAATCTGCGCCATGAGGGAGTCAACTGTCTCGTCCTGCGTGGGAGCGACATTGGCCACCGTGGCACCGGGGTCGCTCGGCGCGGGCATGGTAAAGATCTGCGTAGAATAAGGCCTGGACTCATCCGTCTTGGGAGCCTCGCCAATCGCAGGGGACTCCTGCTCCATAGCAGAAGCCTCGACCTGCTCGGGTGCGCTGGCCTCAACGGAATCGACCTCGTCTGCAACCGAATCATCGGCGGCGTCCTGGGCATCATCGGAGATGGAAAGGGGCTCGGCAATTGCGGTGCCCTGCTTCTCAAACGTCATCGTGGCATCAAATGACATGGTGCCATCGACCTGCTGCGCCTCAAAGGACGTCGTAGCCTCGGCAACGTCAGCGGATATCGGCTGCGGAGCCTCGAAGGACGTCGTGGCGTCGGCGACATCGACAGGCTCCGGCTGTTCGGCCTCGCTCTGCTCGAACTCCTGTGCCGCACGCTCACGCTCGGTCTCGGCGGCCTGCTGCTGGACGATGGCCTCCCGCTCGGCGGCCTCGCGGGCAGCGGCACGCTTTTCCTCAAAGTCGTCGACGAACTTCTTGCCCTTCGCAAAGGCACCCTTAAAGAAGCTAGAAGCGCTGGCACCAATCGAGGAGAACGCGGAAGCGATATCGGCATGGGGCGTTGTCGAGGGAAGCTCGGCCGAGAAATCGGTGTCACTCTCATAGGACACGCGCTGCGGATACTCGTCGTAGTCTTCCTCGGCGGTCTCGTCTTCAACCTGTGCCGGAGCGGCAGGTGCCAGAATATCCAGACCGGCTGCAGAATCGAGCGCGGGCTTTGCGCCAGACTCCGCGGCAGCAACAGGGGCAGCGACCGGCTCAGCGGGAGCAACAGCCGTATTGGCCGCGGGCGCAGGCTCCTGTGCAACGGGAGCATGCTCCGGCTCAAACGTCGGCTCCTCGCCCTCTTCGTAATCGAGCGTACAGGACTCGGGAAGCATGCCGAGCGCTCGGATGGCATCCGAACCAAAGCGGATATTGCCGGCGGCATTGCGATAGAGCTTGGGCTCGGCGGCTTCGACCACCGCGGGCTCCTCCGCCGGCTCGGCGGTGGACTTTTCCTCGGTGGACACTTCGGCCTGGGCGGTCTGGTCTTGAGCCTCGGGCGCGATAACGCCGATCAGCGTCTCGTCGGCAGAGGCACCCTCAAAACCATCGATCTGTCCATCAAAAGCCTCGTCCTGCTCGGATGCGTCGACAGGCGCCACCGGCTGGCCAAACTCGTCCTCGTCGTAGGAAGGTTCCTCATATTCAATGGTGTTGCCGTAGTCGTTTTGCTGCTGGGCCGCGGCATACTCGGCCGCCGCGCGCGCCATTTCCTCGGCGCGACGCTTCTGCTCGCCAAAATAGGTGTCGAACGGAATGTCGTCGGGGAACTCGTTTTCGCCCTGATAGGGGGCAACGTTGTCCATGACACCGAGCATGGCGGCAACAGAGGACTTGTTGCACACCGCGCCAGACGTGTAGGGGAGCACAAAACGGTTGGAGATGATATTGGCGGCGTTGGCCAGCGCCACAAGGGAGGCCAGAATCGCGACAACCCACAGCAGCACCTTGAGCACGCCGGGAAGCGGCAGGATACGCAGGATGGCGACAGCCGCGGGCGCGATCGTGGCGACAGGCAGGAGTTTGGCGATGAGCGCGCGATACGGAGCGTAGGGCTCGCGAGCAAGGAGCTCGGCGCGGGGGGAATCATAGTGGGCCACCACGACGACCGGGCGGTTGCGCGGAGACGCAAGCGGGCCCGAGGCCTTGTGATAGGCGATGACATTTTGACTCACACCGGTCTTTCCCAGGCGCGAAACCACGGGATGCCCCGTGCGCTCGAGCACGTAGAGCACGGCACCGACAATGGCCAGCAAGGTGCCGACCAAGCCGATACCGCCACCGATGCCCATCAGCAGGGCGCCGGCAAATGCGAGAATACCGGTAACGGCAAACGCCAACCTGCTGGGCGCGGGAGCATTAAATTCCTGCACCTCGGGGTCAAAGCCGTGGTTGCGGAAAATCTGAGCGATATCCTCGGCAGCCAGGCGCTCTTCTTCACTGCACGCCGGCGTAATGCCGGTGTTCTGCAGCAGGTGGTTAATATAGTTCTGGGTGTTCGCCATGTGCGCTCCACATCCATAATCCGACAAATAGGCCCAATGCATGCACATTAGAACCGTATATAGTCGAAAGTATACCCCGAGC
>DBEYTJ010000226.1:0-4365 GCA_048181065.1 Collinsella sp. | reverse complement strand
CGGTATGGGTGTCGAGGACGTCGAGCGCGAGCAAAACGAGCGCTACGACGCCGCGCTCGCTATCCTTAAGAGCCCGGCTCCCGATCAGCTGCCCACGCTGGGTCTGACCAAGTGGCGCCCGCTCGGCGGCGAGGATCACCTCATCGATCCGCAGACCGTCTACCTGCTCCAGACCGCCTGCCGTGAGGACAGCTACGACACCTTTAAGGAGTACAGCGCCCGCCTGCATCGCACCGGCCGTGCCGTGCGCCTGCGCGACTTGCTCGACTTTGATGCCAGCGGCCGCGCTCCGGTGGCACTCGACGAGGTCGAGCCCGCGCTCAACATCGTCCGCCGCTTTAACACCGGCGCCATGTCGTATGGCTCCATCAGCAAAGAGGCACACGAGTGCATGGCCATCGCCATGAACCGCCTGCATGGCCGTTCCAACTCCGGCGAGGGCGGTGAGGACCCGCGTCGCGAGACCCCGCTGGCTAACGGTGACTCCAAGAACTCCGCCATCAAACAGGTGGCAAGCGCGCGCTTTGGCGTGACGAGCCGCTACCTGTGCAGCGCCTTCGAGATTCAGATCAAGATGGCCCAGGGCGCCAAGCCCGGCGAGGGTGGCCACCTGCCCGGCAAGAAGGTCTACCCCTGGATCGCCGAGGTCCGTCAGTCTACGCCCGGCATCGGCCTGATCTCGCCTCCGCCGCACCATGACATCTACTCCATCGAGGACCTGGCTGAACTCATTTTCGACCTTAAAAACGCCAACCCCGGCGCGCGCGTGTCGGTCAAGCTGGTCAGCGAGGCCGGCGTCGGCACCATCGCTACCGGCGTGGCCAAGGGCGCTGCCGACAAGATTTTGATCAGCGGCCACAATGGCGGTTCCGGTGCCGCAGCGCGCGATTCTATTTGGCACGCCGGCCTGCCGCTGGAGCTCGGTCTTGCCGAAGCCCAGCAGACGCTGCTGCAAAACGGCCTGCGCTCGCGCGTGGTGCTCGAGGCCGACGGCAAGCTCATGGACGGCACCGATGTTGCCGTCGCCTGCTTGCTAGGCGCCGAGGAGTTTGGCTTTGCGACCATGCCGCTCATCTCCATGGGCTGCCTCATGCAGCGCGACTGCCAGCAGGATACCTGCCCGGCCGGCATCGCCACGCAGAACTGCCGCCTGCGTCGCGGCTTCCGCGGCAAGCCCGAGCACGTTGAGCACTTTATGCTCTTTGTTGCCGAGCAGCTGCGCGAGGTCATGGCGAGCCTGGGCTTCCGCACCGTCGACGAGATGGTCGGCCATCCCGAGTGCTTGCGCCAGATCGAGGTCCCGGGCAACCGCAAGGCCAACCTGCTCGATCTGTCGCCCGTGCTGGCAAGCGCGACCTGCGAGTTCGGTGCCCATATTCCGGGCGCCGACGGTCGCCACTTCCTGCCGCAGATGGCCGCGAACAGCGAGCTCGACAAGACGCTCGACTCTACGTTGTTTGTGCCCTATACGGCCGATGCCCGTGCGCACCTGCGCCCGATTCGCTTCCGCGCCGATATCGCCAACGTCAACCGCTGCGTGGGCACCATCCTGGGCAACGCGGTGACCAAGGCGCATCCCGAGGGTCTGCCTGCCGGCTCCATTACCATCGATTGCGATGGTTCGGCCGGTCAGAGCTTTGGCGCCTTCCTGCCGCGCGGCATTACGCTCAACGTGTGCGGCGACGCCAACGATTACTTTGGCAAGGGCCTTTCGGGCGGCGAGGTGTCGGTGCGCCCCAACCCACATGCGACCTACAAGTTCGACGAGAACATCATCGTGGGCAACGTGGCGTTCTTTGGTGCCACGAGCGGCCGCGGCTTTATTAACGGCCTTGCCGGCCAGCGTTTTGCCGTGCGCAACTCCGGTGTCACCGTGGTGGTCGAGGGCTGCGGCAACCATGGCTGCGAGTACATGACGGGCGGTCTGGCGCTCATCCTGGGCGAGGTCGGGCAGAATTTTGCCGCCGGCATGACAGGCGGCGTGGCCTATGTCTTTGACCAGTACGGCACGCTCGATGCCCGCGTGAACCACGAGAGCGTTGAGCTCAAGGCCCCGACGGCCGGCGAGCTGGCGCAGATTCGCGAGCTCATCCAGGAGCACGTGGACGCGACGCAGAGTCCGCGCGGAATTAAGCTGCTCTACAGCTTCGACTCGATGAGCAAGCGCTTTGTGAAGGTCATTCCGACCGAGTACGAGCGCGTGCTGGCGATTGTCGCCGCGGGCGAGGCCGTGGGCAAGACGCATGCGCAGGCTGAGGAGCTGGCGTTTGACATTGTGACCGGTCGCGCGAGCGCCGCGGATGTTGCTCGCTTTGATGTCGCGGGCGGTGCTGCGGGTGCTGCGTCCGTGGCTGCCAGCTCTGTTGCTTCGACCAAGAAGGAGGCGTAAGTGCCATGGGTAAGCCCGGTGCTTTTCTTGATATCGATCGCGTGACCCACGAGCTTCTCCCCGTGGAGGAGCGCAGCCATGATTTCGATCCGCTGTACGTGGAACTCGATGACGATGCACGTCGCGCCCAGGCGAGCCGCTGCATGATGTGCGGCGTAGCGTTTTGCCAGATGGGCGCGAGCTTTGGCAAGGCACGTCCGAGCGGCTGCCCGCTGCACAACCTGATTCCCGAGTGGAATGAGCTGGTGTACCGTGGCCGCTGGGATGAGGCTGCCGAGCGTCTGTCGCTCACCTCGCCCATGCCCGAGTTCACGAGTCGCGTGTGCCCGGCGCTTTGCGAGGCCGCGTGCAACCTGGGTTCGGTCGATGGCCAGCCCACGACGATCCATGACAACGAGCGTGCGATTAGCGACCATGAGTGGGCAAATGGCGGTCCGCGTCGCTTTGAGCCGGCAGGGGAGGGCGCACCCACGGTTGCCGTGGTGGGCTCCGGCCCTGCTGGTCTGGTGGCAGCATGGGAGCTCGCTCGCCGCGGCGCCCGCGTGACGGTGTTTGAGCGCGACGACCGTCCGGGCGGTCTGCTCATGTACGGCATTCCCAACATGAAGCTCGAGAAGTCCGTGGTCGAGCGTCGCGTGGCGCTCATGCGCGAGCTGGGCATTGTGTTTGAGCTTGGTGCCGATGTGAACGATCCCAAGGTTGCCGCCAAGCTCGATGGCTTTGACGCCGTCGTGGTGGCTGCCGGCGCCCGTGCTCCGCGTGGGCTTTCGGCTGCGAACATTGATGCCCCGGGCGTGGTGTACGCGGTGGACTACCTGACGGCTTCGACCATCTCGGTGCTCGATGGTGGCGAGCCCGCGGTGAACGCGCACGGTCTGGACGTCGTGGTCATTGGCGGTGGCGATACCGGCAACGACTGCGTGGGTACCGCGGTGCGCCAGGGTGCGCGCAGCGTGCGCCAGTTTGAGTTCTTGCTCGCCGCGCCCGATAAGCGCGCGGCGAGCAACCCCTGGCCGCAGTGGCCCAACGTTAAGAAGACCGACTACGGCCAGCAGGAGGCTATCGCTGCGATGGGTGGCGAGATGCGTGCCTGGGGCGTGGATACGCTCGAGGTGCTGCTGGACAAGAAGGGTGCGGCTGCGGGTCTGCGCGTGGTCGATCTGGACTGGTCGGCGGGAAAGCCGGAGCGCATCGCGGGCTCCGAGCGTGAGGTGCCGGCGCAGCTGGTGCTCATCGCCTGCGGCTTTACGGGTCCCGAGCATGGCGTGTTCGATGCGGTGAGCGTGCCTGTTGCCACCGCTGGTCGTCCGCTGCCGGTGATGGCTGCCGAGGGCTCGCACCTCGCGGCTCGCACGGAGGGTGTCGCCGCGGATGCCGCGCCGGTGTATGTGGCGGGTGATGCCCGCAACGGCAGCTCGCTCGTTGTGAACGCCATGGCCGATGCCCTGGCCTGCGCAGCCGAAGTCGCCGAGGCGCTGGAGCTGTAAAGTAGTCATTTAAGAACGTCCCCAATGACTAGTCATTTTTTGTCTAGTCGTTGGGGACATTCTTTGCGAGTGATTTGCTCGTTTGTCGACGTACGGGTGTTCATTTGTTGACGTTTGGGGCTGTGGCTCTCTGCTGTTTCTGTGGTGGCAGCGGGTGTTTGGCTCAAAAGGGCGGGTCGGTTGTCTATGCCTACCTGCCGTTTCTTTGCGGTGCGCTCATTCGGTCAAGTGTCCCGTCAAGTGTTTGGTCAGCATCTGGTTTGCAGCCGAAGGCCTATTTTGCCCGCGCTTGCCTCGGTTGCTCGCCCTCCTCGTAAGCTCAAATTGAGGTCCATCAGTTTGAGGAGAATGCCATGACTGACCAAGTTTTTGACCGAGCGCAGCTGGCCGAAGCCGTCGGCAACGATATTGCCGACATGGCTCACTTTTGGATGCTGCGGAAGTTTCAATTCCTGGAGCCGGCGCGCGAGCAGTTCGAGATTATCGTCG
>DBEYTJ010000225.1:0-3874 GCA_048181065.1 Collinsella sp. | reverse complement strand
GGCAGGGCCAGTCCAAGTCAGGGTGCGGTCATCGCGGCGCCTGCAACTCTCAAAAACCCATCGCCGTAGCGGAGGTCTTGTAATCGCATGTCATTACGCACGCCCGATTTATTGTTCACAGCGATAGCACCTGCCATTTGGGGCAGCACCTACATTGTCACCACCCAATACCTGCCGAACTTCTCACCGATGACGGTCGCGATGCTGCGGGCGTTGCCGGCGGGTTTATTGCTCGTGATGATCGTCCGACAGATTCCAACGGGAATCTGGTGGATGCGCATCTTCATCCTCGGCGCACTTAATATTTCGCTATTCTGGAGCTTGTTGTTTATTTCGGTCTACCGCCTGCCGGGCGGGGTCGCGGCGACGGTAGGCGCTGTGCAGCCGCTGATGGTCGTGTTCATCTCTGCCGCTCTGCTAGGTAGCCCGATACGATTGATGGCGGTCCTGGGGGCTATTTGCGGAACTGCGGGCGTGGCGCTGTTGGTGTTGACACCAAACGCAGCGCTAGATCCTGTCGGCGTCGCAGCGGGCCTGGCGGGGGCGGTTTCCATGGCGTTCGGAACCGTGCTGACCCGCAAGTGGCAACCTCCCGTGCCTCTGCTCACCTTTACCGCCTGGCAACTGGCGGCCGGAGGACTTCTGCTCGTTCCAGTAGCTTTAGTGTTTGATCCGCCAATCCCGATGCCTACAGGAACCAATGTTCTCGGCCTGGCGTGGCTCGGCCTGATCGGAGCGGGTTTAACCTACTTCCTTTGGTTCCGGGGGATCTCGCGACTCGAACCTACAGTTGTTTCCTTACTGGGCTTTCTCAGCCCGGGGACCGCCGTGTTGCTAGGATGGTTGTTCTTGGATCAGACGCTGAGTGCGCTTCAAATCATCGGCGTCCTGCTCGTGATCGGGAGTATCTGGCTGGGCCAACGTTCCAACCGCACTCCTAGGGCGCGTATAGCTTGCCGGAAGTCGCCTTGACCCGCATGGCATAGGCCTATCGTTTCCACGATCAGCGATCGGCTCGTTGCCCTGCGCCGCTCCAAAGCCCGCGACGCAGCGCCGGCAGGCAGAGCAAGTAGAGGGCAGCGCCTGCAATCCATGCCCACCCGTTCCACGTTGTTATAGAAGCCGCATAGATCGCCGTGAAGAGGAGGGGTCCGACGATCGAGGTCAGGCTGGTGAGCGCCGCCAGTGAGCCTTGCAGCTGCCCCTGACGTTCCTCATCCACCTGCCTGGACAACATTGCTTGCAGCGCCGGCATTCCGATGCCACCCGAAGCAAGCAGGACCATGATCGGGAACGCCATCCATCCCCGTGTCGCGAAGGCAAGCAGGATGTAGCCTGTGCCGTCGGCAATCATTCCGAGCATGAGTGCCCGCCTTTCGCCGAGCCGGGCGGCTACAGGGCCGGTGATCATTGCCTGGGCGAGTGAATGCAGAATGCCAAATGCGGCAAGCGAAATGCCGATCGTGGTCGCGTCCCAGTGAAAGCGATCCTCGCCGAAAATGACCCAAAGCGCGGCCGGCACCTGTCCGACAAGTTGCATGATGAAGAAGACCGCCATCAGGGCGGCGACGACGGTCATGCCCCGGGCCCACCGGAACGAAGCGAGCGGGTTGAGAGCCTCCCGGCGTAACGGCCGGCGTTCGCCTTTGTGCGACTCCGGCAAAAGGAAACAGCCCGTCAGGAAATTGAGGCCGTTCAAGGCTGCCGCGGCGAAGAACGGAGCGTGGGGGGAGAAACCGCCCATCAGCCCACCGAGCACAGGTCCCGCGACCATCCCGAACCCGAAACAGGCGCTCATGAAGCCGAAGTGCCGCGCGCGCTCATCGCCATCAGTGATATCGGCAATATAAGCGCCGGCTACCGCCCCAGTCGCCCCGGTGATGCCGGCCACGATCCGCCCGATATAGAGAACCCAAAGGAAAGGCGCCGTCGCCATGATGGCGTAGTCGACAGCAGCGCCGGCCAGCGAGACGAGCAAGACCGGCCGCCGCCCGAAACGATCCGACAGCGCGCCCAGCACAGGTGCGCAGGCAAATTGCATCAACGCATACAGCGCCAGCAGAATGCCATAGTGGGCGGTGACGTCGTTCGAGTGAACCAGATCGCGCAGGAGGCCCGGCAGCACCGGCATAATCAGGCCGATGCCGACAGCGTCGAGCGCGACAGTGCTCAGAATTACGATCAGGGGTCTGTTGGGTTTCACGTCTGGCCTCCGGACCAGCCTCCGCTGGTCCGATTGAACGCGCGGATTCTTTATCACTGATAAGTTGGTGGACATATTATGTTTATCAGTGATAAAGTGTCAAGCATGACAAAGTTGCAGCCGAATACAGTGATCCGTGCCGCCCTGGACCTGTTGAACGAGGTCGGCGTAGACGGTCTGACGACACGCAAACTGGCGGAACGGTTGGGGGTTCAGCAGCCGGCGCTTTACTGGCACTTCAGGAACAAGCGGGCGCTGCTCGACGCACTGGCCGAAGCCATGCTGGCGGAGAATCATACGCATTCGGTGCCGAGAGCCGACGACGACTGGCGCTCATTTCTGATCGGGAATGCCCGCAGCTTCAGGCAGGCGCTGCTCGCCTACCGCGATGGCGCGCGCATCCATGCCGGCACGCGACCGGGCGCACCGCAGATGGAAACGGCCGACGCGCAGCTTCGCTTCCTCTGCGAGGCGGGTTTTTCGGCCGGGGACGCCGTCAATGCGCTGATGACAATCAGCTACTTCACTGTTGGGGCCGTGCTTGAGGAGCAGGCCGGCGAGCGCGGCGGCACCGTTGAACAGGCTCCGCTCTCGCCGCTGTTGCGGGCCGCGATAGACGCCTTCGACGAAGCCGGTCCGGACGCAGCGTTCGAGCAGGGACTCGCGGTGATTGTCGATGGATTGGCGAAAAGGAGGCTCGTTGTCAGGAACGTTGAAGGACCGAGAAAGGGTGACGATTGATCAGGACCGCTGCCGGAGCGCAACCCACTCACTACAGCAGAGCCATGTAGACAACATCCCCTCCCCCTTTCCACCGCGTCAGACGCCCGTAGCAGCCCGCTACGGGCTTTTTCATGCCCTGCCCTAGCGTCCAAGCCTCACGGCCGCGCTCGGCCTCTCTGGCGGCCTTCTGGCGCTCCTGCTGCGGCGTCCGCTCGTGGGCCGTGGCGCGGGTCCGCGCGCCGGCCTCGTGCGCCTGGCGCTCGCGGGCGAGGTCCAGGGCGGCCGTCTTCACGTTCTGCCTTGCGCAGATGAGATAGGGGAGCCCGCAGAATTCGGAAAAAATCGTACGCTAAGGTTTTCCGGGCATCCGTAAGGGCCGAAACTTCCCGTCTTCCAGTCTGCGGCTCTGCCGCCAGACGTAATCGCCGGTTAGGTTGATGTGCTCCCAGCCCAGCGGCGACAGGAATTGCAGCAGCTCGCCGTCCACCGGCTTGCCGGCCTCGACCAACCCCTGGGTGGCGCGTTCCAGGTACACCGTGTTCCACAGCACGATAGCCGCCGTCACCAGGTTGAGGCCGCTGGCCCGGTAGCGCTGCTGCTCGAAGCTCCGATCCCTGATTTCCCCAAGGCGGTTGAAGAACACCGCCCTGGCCAGCGAGTTGCGCGCCTCACCTTTGTTCAGGCCGGCATGCACGCGGCGGCGCAGTTCAACACTTTGCAGCCAGTCCAGGATGAACAGCGTGCGCTCGATCCGGCCCAGCTCGCGCAGGGCCACGGCCAGTCCGTTCTGGCGCGGGTAGCTGCCGAGCTTGCGCAGCATCAGCGAGGCGGTGACGGTGCCCTGCTTGATCGAGCTGGCCAGGCGCAGGATGTCGTCCCAGTGGGCACGCACGTGCTTGATGTTCAGGGTGCCGCCGATCAGCGGGCGCAACGTCGGGTAGGCTTGCA
>DBEYTJ010000224.1:0-11254 GCA_048181065.1 Collinsella sp. | reverse complement strand
AAAGCCGGCGCCGATGCCCTGGATCTTGTGCGGGCCGGCCTGGCCCTTGGAGAGCACCGGGGAGGTGGCGGGCTCGACGGCGACGACCTTAATCTCGGGGTTCTGCTCCTTGAGGAACTCGCCCACGCCGGTCACGGTGCCACCGGTGCCAACGCCGGCGACGAAGATGTCGACCTTGCCGTCGGTGTCGTCCCAGATCTCGGGGCCGGTCGTGGCCTTGTGAATGGCCGGGTTCGCGGGGTTCACAAACTGGCCGGCGATGATGCTGTTGGGAGTCTCCTTCTGCAGCTCCTCGGCCTTGGCGATAGCGCCCTTCATGCCCTTGGAGCCGTCAGTGAGCACGAGCTGCGCACCGTATGCCTGCATCAACTTGCGGCGCTCGACGGACATGGTCTCGGGCATGGTGATGATCACCTTGTAGCCGCGGGCGGCCGCCACCGAGGCGATGCCGACGCCGGTGTTGCCGCTTGTGGGCTCGATGATGGTGTAGTCGCCGCCGCGCACGAGCTTGCCTGCCTTCTCGGCCTCGTCAATCATGTTCTTGGCGACGCGGTCTTTAACGGACCCGGCGGGGTTGAAGTATTCCAGTTTGACGAGCACGCGAGCCTTGAGGTCCTCGTTGGCCTCAAAGTGGGTGAGCTCCAGAAGCGGGGTGTGGCCGATAAGCTGATCGATGGACGTGTAAACCTTGCTCATGGTGAACCTCCAAAGTGTTCAAGTTGCTGGTTGCCGTGTGGTTTTACGGCGTGTCTAGCAGCTAAACCCATAAACCTTATAGGTTGTTCGTTTAGCTGTTGGCAAGCATAGTAGACACTAAAGCCTAGTAATGCAATAGGAAATAGAAGATTATTACAAGTCGATTAACCATCTTGACCGGAACGGGTATTTCCAAAGCCGATTTTTCGGCTAGAATTTCAACGGACTAAAAGACCGAAAGGCAGCACTATATATGTTGGTTTCTACTAAGGGCAGGTACGCCCTGCGCGTTATGGTTGACCTGGCCGAGCACCAGGCGGCCGGTCGCATCCCGCTCAAAGAGATTGCGGCGCGACAGGGGATTTCCGAGAAATATCTCGAGAACATCTTGGCTACGCTCGTGCGCGCCAACATGCTCTCGGGCATGCGTGGCAAGGGCGGCGGCTACGTGCTCACGCGCCCGCCCGAGCAGTACACGGTGGGCGAGATCCTGCGCCTGACCGAGGGCAGTCTGGCGCCGGTCGCCTGCCTGGATGGCGACTGCAAGGGTTGCTCGCGATCTGATGAGTGCCCCACGCTCGACGTGTGGAAGAACCTGGACAAGCTCATCAACGATTACCTCGACGGCGTGACGCTCGATCAACTTGTCGCTCCCAACCATGGCTACGACTATGTCATCTAACCCACGCCTGCCATGTGGGGACGGGGTGAAATGGTAGATTTTCTTGCCCTCTGAGACTTGGCAAATAAGAAGGCCGCCCATTTTTGCGATGGGCGGCCTTCGTTTTGGGCTGTTGAGACGGACACGGTCGGAATGGCCGTTTTAGTCCTCGGCAATGCTATCGAGGATGCTGCGCATGATGGACACTAGGATGCTGCCCATAAAGGCCGAGCCAAAGCCCGCGATGGAGATGCCGACGCCCAACAGGTTGACCGACAGGTAGCTGGCGAGCTCCAGCATAAAGCTGTTGAGCACGAGCTGGAAAATGCCGAGCGTAATGATCGTGAGCGGCAGCGAGATGACCGTGAGGAACGGTTTGACGAACGAATCGACGATGTTGAGGAACAGTCCCACAAAGGCAAAGCAGACCCAGGCCTCGGCAAAGCCGAAGGGTTGGATACCGGGGACGAGGAACGTGGCGATTGCGATGGCGATCGAGGTGAAGAGCCAGTTAAGCATAAAGCGCATGGCGTGAATCCTTTCTTGCGCCGGGGTTGCTGGCGTCGCGTGAAGCGGCTTGCGGCGGCGACTTGGATGGTTGCGCGGGCGCGCCGCGGTGTTTGGGCGCCCATTGTCTCAAATATTCGTGGAGCTTACGTGCGCATTCGGTTTCTAAACGGCGTTCGTCCTGAAAAACGTGCCGCTGACAGAGAGTCTTGTCACTTTAGTTTGGTGGTGTGCTACACTGCTACGGGCAAATGGCCCATGCATAGTTTTATTGCATATTAACGGGCGAACGATGCCCGATGTCAGTATCAACTTCGATGCCTTTTGGCGGGTTTGGCGGTGATCGATGAATATCGAGAACATGTTTGACAAGCCTGATGTCAAGCAGCTGGTCCACGCATTTAGTCTTTTGGACGACGAGAACGATATCCAGGCGTTTTTAACCGATATCTGCACGCCGCGCGAGATTTGCGATTTATCGCAGCGCCTGCAGGTCGCGCGCTATCTGGATGAGGGCGAGCCCTATGTTGAGGTTCAGGCCCGCACCGGCGCTTCGTCCACCACGGTGAGCCGCGTGTCCAAGGCGCTTAATGGCGAGTACGGTGGCTATCGCAAGATTCTCATCAAACTGGAGGATGGCGAGTAGGCCAGCGGCAAAAATAAATTGCGCAGAACCGTCCCTTCGGGGGCGGTTTTTTGATCCCTCGGGGACGGGGGAAACGGATCACCGGGTTAGACTGACCCCCTCGTTGATCCGTTTTCCTCGGTCCCCAAGGGATCAAATCTGTTGGCGTGGGGCAAATCTGTCCGCGTGGGCGGGTAGGATGGATGCATTGATTATTGCGAACGGTTTGAGTGGAGGACCATGCCTGTTCGAATCTATACCACCAATACCGGTACGGACTTGAGCGATGCCGAGGCGGCGTTGCTCGCCGACCTGGTTGCCCGCCACGGGCGTGCCGTTTTGCTGGTACCCTCGTTTGCCGAGCTCGACGTGTGCCGTCACGATGCTGCGGTTGCTGGCGCCTCGCTGGGCGTTGACTACAAAACCCCCGCGTCGTGGCTTCGTTCGCTGTGGGAGCTTATGGGCGATGGCCGCAGCTTCGTCGACAACATGCAGCGCCAGATGCTGTTCTCGGACATGATCGCCCGTCGCGACGATGCCGACCTGCAGCCGCTTTCGCGCAGTCAGGGCACGGTGCGCATGCTCGCGCGCATGGCCCGCGATGTGCTGCCGGGCGTGGCGGGGGCGGGTGCCGAGCGCTGCCGCGGCGACGTTTGCCGGCCCGAGCCCAAAAGCGACGCAGAGGCCCGCGTGTTCGAGCTGTTGAGTGCCTATGCGAGTGGCTTGGACCGTCGAGACATGGTCGAGCCCTGCGAGGCGGCTGACCTTATGGCCGACGCTTTGGCCGACAGCCTGCCGGCGTGCGCCCGCGCGGTATGTGTGCGCGGTATCACATCGTTTACGCACGGCCTGCTCGAGCTGCTGTCGGCCGTGGCGAACAATGGGGGAGAAGTCGTTGTGCTGCTTGCCCGCGAGCAGGCGGCAATGCGCGAGGAACTTGCTGCCGCCTTTGATGCCCGCGGTGTGCTGTTTGAGGCCGCGCCGCTGGGGGAGGGTGCCGCTGCGCCCCAGACTGCCTCCAAGTTCGCCGCTCAGCCCACCTTTGTAGAGGTTGCCGGCCCTCACGCCCGCGCTCACGCCTATGTGGATGCAATCGATGAGCTGGTAAAAACGTGTGAGGACGCCGCGTTCGACGGCGGTGTCGCGGCGTCTGCCGACCCCGTGCGCGTGCTCGTGGTGTCTGCTCGGGCGCCCCAGCTGTTTGGCGAACTCGCTGCCCGTTTGGCGGCTCGTCACATTGCTGCTGAGACAACCGAGTTCACGGCGTTTTCCCAATCCATTGCGGGCAGGCAGTTCATGGCGCTCGCCAATCTGATCGAGCGCATGAAGGCCGCCGACGAGGGCACCGCCTCCAAGACCGAGTGGTGGCCCGCGCCGGAGCTTACCGACTGGATTTACAGTCCGCTTTCGGGTGCCGATGCTGCCAGCGCGCGCACCTTCGACAAGAACATGCGTCTGTCGCGTGGCAAGACCACCACGGCCGTCAAGAGCCTGCTGCAGAGCGTACAGGGCCAGGTGAGGGGTACGCGCAAAGCTGCCAGTGATGATAACTGGTTTAAGAACGTGCCGTGCGTGGTCTCGGACGTGTTCCAAGCGCTGTGGCGCGACAAACCCGTGACGGCGCTCAAGGCAATGCTCGCCGTCGCCGAGGCGTTGCCCGATCGCGCCCTTGGAGGCCTTGACGGTCAGGCTCGTCGCCAGGCGGAGACCGCCCTGCTGCGACATGCCATCGACATCCTTATGAACGACGCCCGCTCGCTCGACGTGTCGCAGGCGGCGACCGTGCCCGTGCTCGACGGCGTTCGTACCAAGGTGGACAAGCGCAGCACCGCATACGATTACGGGACCTACGAGGTCGACCGCACGCCGCGCGCCCAGGTGCGCTTTGCGTCGCTTGCCGATGCGGCAGCCCTGCGCCCCGCCAGCTACGATGCCGTGCTGTTTGCCGATGTCGACCTGGACAGTTATCCGCTTTCGCACGAAGAGGGACCGCTGGCTACGCTGACGGCAGAGTTAGATCGCAGCGGTGTGACGCTTGAGCCCGCGGCCCTGCTGCGCGTGCGCTTTGGCCGCGCGATGCAGGCGGCGCACGGCCCCGTTGTGCTCGCCCGCGTGACGCACGATCGCCAGGCACGCGAGTGCTACCCGGCTGCCGTGTGGACCGAGCTGCGGGCGCACGCCGAGGCTGCCGGCGCCGCCCAGGTGACATGCGTGGGCGAGGGCGGTATCGTCGCCGATTTTGATCCAGCGGCCGGCGAGGGCATCGAGTGCAAGCGCGTCGCGTGCGAGGCTCCTCAGCATTTGAGCGAGGCGGCCGTGCCGTACCTGGTCCTGCGCCGCCGCGATGGCGAGGACGAGAATGCGCCGCTCGTGCCGCGCCTGACGTCCGCCTCGCAGATTGAGGCGTACTCGACGTGCCCGCTGTGCTGGTTCGTGTCGTATCGCGTGAAGCCCCAGTCCATCGATGCGGGCTTTGGCAACATGGAGAAGGGCAACTTTGTCCACGACGTGCTGGAGCACCTGCATGCCCGCCTGCCCCAGGAGGGCATGGAGCGCGTGACGCCCGAGAATCTGCCGCGCGCTCAGGAGCTGCTGCGCGAGGTCTTTGACGAGACGTTGACCGAGCATGCCGGCAAGCGCGGCACGGAGGGTCCGCTGGTGCCGCTCTCTGCAGTGGAGGAGCGTCAGGTTGCCGAGATCTTGCCGCAGCTGGAGGGCGTGCTTGCCTACGAGTCCGAGGCACTTGCCCCCTTTGCCCCGCGCTACCTGGAGTTCGCCTTCAACGAGCTCAAGGTCGAGTATGCCGGTTGGCCGCTTGGCGGACGCATCGACCGCGTGGACGTGGACGCCGAGAATCGTGCCGTGGTGATCGACTACAAGCATCGCACGGGCGTTGAGGAGTTTAAGCTCGCCGACCCCACGGTGCGCGACGAGGAATCGGGCACGGCGCCCATCGACGATCCGCGCTGGTTGCCGCCACATACCCAAACGCTCATCTACGCCCAGGCCATGCGCCGGGCGCTGGATTTGGACACCCGCGCGGCGCTCTACTTTTCGACCAAGGGCGGCAAGCCGGCGCTGCGCGGCGCCGCGAGCGCCGAGCTGCTCGAGGAAGAGCGCGGCGACGGTCGCATCCCGGGCCTTAAGAAAGGTTTCCCCGGCGAGGGTGGCAGCATGGACTTCGACGCCCTGCTCGATCGCGTGGAGGCCGGCATCGCCGAGCGCCTGCGCGAGCTCGAGGCAGGCAACGTTGCTGCCGTCGACCCGACGTCGGCTCAGGCCGTGCATGCGCGCTGCTCGTATAACCACGAAGGAACGTTTGTAAGGAGGGACGTGTAGACCATGGATCTTTCGACTTTGATGCCGCAACAATTGCAGATCGTCAAAACGCTCGACCGTCCGCTGTTTGTCTCGGCGGGCGCCGGTTCGGGCAAGACCTTTACCCTCACGCGTCGCATCGTCTACGCGCTCTCGCCCGAATCCGGTCCGTTCGTTGAGCATCTGGACCAGGTGCTCGCCATTACCTTTACCAAAGATGCCGCGGCCGAGATCCGTGACCGCGTGCGCCGCGCACTCATCGACGAGGGCATGGACGAGGAGGCCCTGACTGTCGACGATGCATGGATCTCGACCATTCACGGCATGTGCTCGCGTATCCTGCGCGCGCACGCGTTGGAACTGGGCATCGATCCCGAGTTCACGGTGCTCACCGATACCGACGAGCTTATGGACCAGGCTGTTGAGCATGTGCTGGCCCGCGCGACAGCGCCCGATGCCGCCCCCGAGCTCGCCGCCTCGCTTAAGGCCCTCTACGCCTGGTATCCCATGGCGGGCGAGGGCGGTCCCTTTGGTGCCGGCACCACCATCAAGGGCCTGGTGCGCGAGCTGCTGGAGCTGTCGAGCCAGCTGCCGGGCGGCATGGACGACGTGCGCGTGGCACGCGGCCAGGCCGATACCTCGGCACTCGCCGATGCCTATCGATCGGCGTTGGGTGCAAGCAAGGCGGCGACCGAGAAGGCACAGATGGCGCTCGATGCCATCGACGCGTTCGAGGCGAGTGGCAAGACCATGGCCGATGCGGCGCGACTCATGATGTCGTGCGCCATGCCGCGCGCGAGCAAGGCGTTCCCCAAGGAGCAGGTCGAGCTGCTCAAGGCCGAGGCCGCCGATGCATTTATCAATATCGTGCTTGCCTGCGGTGGCCCGGCGCTCGATGCGCTGGTGGGCCTGGCCCGTTCCGTGGAGGCCGAGTACCGCGCGCTGAAGGCCGGCCAGTCTGCCCTCGACAACAACGACCTGCTGCGCATGGCTTACGAGGCTCTGCGCGATTACCCTGCCATTCGTGCTGCGTACGAGGACCGCTTTAAGATGGTCATGATCGACGAGTTCCAGGATACCGACCAGATGCAGGTCGATCTGATCCGCTACCTGACGGGTGCGGGGGAGCGCGCGCTGTGCACCGTGGGCGATGCACAGCAGTCGATCTATCGCTTCCGCGGCGCCGAGGTCGAGGTGTTCCGTCGCCAGGAGCGCAAGGTGGGCGCCTCGGGGTCGGCCGAGGCAGCGGACGTCGCTGGCACTGCTGCCGATGTTCCCGCCGGTGAGCTCGTCAAACTCGTGCGCAACTTCCGCAGCCACGACGAGGTGCTGCGCTATGTGGCCCGCGTCTTCGACGGCGACGACGGCGGCCTGATGCAGGGCTTTTTGGACCTTGAGGCGAGCGACGGCCGCAAGGACACGCTGGTGGCAGATGCCTCGCGTCGCCAGGCCCTCTTTGTTGCCGGCGGCAGTACGCAGGAACGCACACAGGCCAAGGCCCGTGCGATCGCTGAGCGATTCCGCGCGCTTGCCGATGCCGGCCAGCCTCAGGGCGGCATGGTGCTGCTGCTGGGCCGCATGACCAACGCAGACGTCTACGCACAGGCCTTCCGCGACCAGGGGCTCGACTGTGTTATCGCAGGCGGCTCGGTCTTTGCCCAAGCTGCCGAGGTGCAGACGGTGCGCGCCCTGGTTTGCGCGCTCGCCAATCCGGCCGATACGGCGCAGGGCCTTATGCCGCTGCTGGCCTCGCCGATGTTTGCGCTGGGCGCCCAGGAGTTTTTGGCGCTGGCGACCAAGCTCGATAGCGAGACGGGGGAGACCTCGCGCCGGAATATCGACGTGGGCATCATGAGTGATTCCGATGTGCCGGGTTTGCAAGACTTGCCGCTCGTGACGCGCGCCCGCGAGGTGCTGCGGTATGCGCTTCGTCGTGTGGGTCGCGATTCGTTCGCAGCCATCGCGCGCGACGTGGTCAACGCCTCCGGCTGGTTTGTGCGTCTGACACAGCGTGGTCCCGAGGGCAAGGCCATTGCCGCCAACGTGCTCAAGGCGCTCGACGCTGTGGCCGAGGCGGAGGCCGAGTTCGGCAACTCGCCGCGTTCCATCGCGCTTGCCTTCGATCGCTTCCTAGCGGGCAAGGAAGCCCCGGGTGCCCTCAACGAGGAGGGCGACGGCGCGGTGCGCATCATGACGGTGCACGCATCCAAGGGCCTGGAATATCCGGTCGTGGCGGTCGCCGAGTGCTTTGGCGTGCGCAAATCGTCCGGTGCGGCTCAGATGGGGCGTGTCGAGGGCGGGGCGCAGGTTGTGGCACTGCCTGCACGCTTCGACGGCGTTAAGCTCGCCGACGGAACCTTTGTGAAGGGCGACGACGTTAAAAAGCAGTTTGAGCATGCGTTTAAGGGCAAGGGCACGTCGCTATGGCTGCCGCCGGAGCTCATGGAGGACGTCTGCGCGACGGGTTCTCCCGCTGAGGCATTTGCTCGCCTGCGCAACGACGACCTGCAGCTTTCGCTCGAAGAGCGGGCTCGTTTGCTCTATGTCGCCATGACGCGTGCGCGCGAGCTGGTGATCTTGGCGATGGATGCCGGCGTGAGCCGTGGCAAGGTGACGGCGCCGACCTTCGACGTCGAGACCGATCTGACCTACGACGTGCTGCGCCGTATTTTGCCGACCGACGCTCTGGACATGCCACAGCTCGATAGTGATCGTTTGACGTTCGACAACTCCAAGCCGGGCGACTACGAGCTCATTTCGCTCGCGGACTTTACCTTTGGCGAGCAGGCGTTTGAGGCCAACGCTTCGCTGGATGCCGAGGGCAGGCTTGTCCGCGGCGATGCGGAGCCGGAGGGCGCCGGTGCAGATGCCCGCGCCGCCGTTCCCGGTCCTGCCGACCCTGAGCCCGATGCGTTTGAGCTCGTGTATCCCCAGGCGGTGGGCGTGCGCATGGGTATCTGTCCGTATCCGGCGCGCGATTCGTACAGCTACTCGTCAATTGCCGCGGCGCTGCATGCCGAGTCCGAGGACCGTGCCGCCGAGGCTCGTGTTCCCATGGACGAGTCCGGCGATGATGCCGAGTCGGATGGCTCGGAGATGGCCGATGCAGACGTGGACGCCGTTGAGCCCGCCGGCAACCCCATGGCGTTGGGCTCGGCCTTCCACGCTGCCTGCCAGTGGCTCATCGAGATGGGTGCCGATGCGCTGCCCGCCGCGCGTGCCGATGCGCTGGCGCGCCTGTGGCGCCTGACGCCGGAGCAACGCGAACGCTTCGACGTTGCCCTGGACCGCTGGCTCAAGTCGGCTGTTCGTGCCGACCTGCTCGCGTGGCCGTGCGTTCGCGCCGAGGTGCCGTTCTTTTCGCTGGGCTGCGAGGACGAGGACATCGCTCGCTACGGTGCATATGCCGAGGGCGCCATCGACGCTTTGGCGACGAACCCGGCCGATCCGTCACGCGCGCTGGTCATCGACTACAAGACGGGCGGCACACCGGACGAGACGCCGGAACAGTTGCAGGAGAAGCACGTCCTGCAGGCGCGCGTCTACGCTGATGTTCTACACAAGGCGGGCTTTGAGGCCGTGACCGTCAAGTTCGTCCGCGTGGAACAGGCCGATCCGACTCTCTTCGTCAATCCCGCCGAGCCCCAAGTAGTCACCTACAATCTCTAGCCCTCAGATAACTTGCGGTGGAATAGTTCCTGTATTGCGGCCCAGATGGCCCAAGCGGGAACTATTTCACCGCAACTGCAAGAGGAGCCGTGTGGGTTTGGCTAGGTTCGGGTGCTGTCCGTGCCGTGGGGTAAAATCGTTCAGTCAGAACACGAACCCGCATCGGAGCTCATCACATGGCATTCGTCCATCTGCACAATCACACTGTTTTCTCCATGCTTGACGGCGCAACCCGTATCCAGGATATGGTCAACCGTGCCGTTGAGCTTGGCATGCCCGCCGTGGCCATTACCGACCACGGCTACATGTACGGCGTACCCGACCTGGCGCTGGCCTGCGACGCCGTCAATCACAACACGCCCGAGTACAAAACCTGGAGCCACGACAAGGCCTTCTTGGAAAAGGACCGCCGCGACGAGCTGGTGGAGCCCGATCCCGAGGCAAACCCGCGCGAGCATGCCCAGTATGTGAAGGACATGGCCATGTGGGACGAGAAGGGCAACATCGACGAGCTCAAGCCGCCCCTGGTCATCAAACCCATCTTTGGCTGCGAGGTCTACTTTACGCCGGACGAGACGCTCGCCCGCGACCACAAGCCCGAGCTCTACCACATGATCCTTCTGGCCAAGGACCAGGAGGGCTACGTCAACCTGATGCAGACGGTCTCCGAGGCCGCCGTACAGGGCTTTTACTACAAGCCCCGTGTGACGCTCGACAACCTGCGCCGCCACGCCAAGGGCATGATCTGCACCAGCGCCTGTATCGCCGGCATCATCCCCAAATACATCGACCGCGGTGACATGGAAGGCGCCATCAAGTGGGCCGAGACCTTCCGCGACACCTTCGACCCCGGCGACTTCTACATCGAGATCCAGGAACACGGCATTACCACCGATAACGGCCTGACCGACGAGCAGATGGACCGTACGCTCATCGACATCGCCAATCAGGTTGGCGTCAAGGTCATCGCCACCAACGACTTCCACTACCTGCGCCGCGAGGACGCGCCCGTGCAGGACGTCATCATGTGCATCGGCATGAACGCCAAAGTCGACGACCCCAACCGCATGCGCATGACCGGCTCGGAGTTTTACATGAAGACCGAGGAGGAGATGCGGGCGATGTTCCCGTATTGCCCCGAGGCCTGCGACAACACGCTCGAGATCGCCGACAAGTGCTACGTCGAGCTCGACTGGGACTCCATCATCCTGCCGCGCTTCCCGTTGCTCGACCCCGGCGAGACGCACGAGAGCCAGTTCCGCCGCGAGTGCGAGAAGGGCCTGCGCCAGCACTACGGTGACGACTGGGCCACGCGCGAGATCGGTGGCGTCAACATCAAAGAGCGCTTTGAGTACGAATACAAGGTCATCTGCGACAAGGGTTTTGCCGCCTACTTTTTGATCGTTGCCGAGTACGTGCAATGGGCCAAGGACAACGGCATCGGCGTCGGCCCCGGCCGTGGTTCTGCCGCCGGCGCTATCGTCGCCTACGCCATGAACATCACCGCGTTCGACCCGCTCGAGAACGGCTTGATGTTCGAGAGGTTCCTGTCCCCGCAGCGTACCGAGATGCCCGATATCGATATGGACTTCGACGATGAGCGGCGCCTCGAGGTCGTGGAGCACGTTCGCCAGCTTTACGGCCCCGAGAAGGTCACCCACGTCATCACCTACTCGACCATCAAGGCCAAGCAGGCCATCAACGACGCCGCGCGCGTCCTGGACTACCCGGTCTACATGGGCCAGCGCCTGTCCAAGATGGTCTCGAGCGACCCCAAG
>DBEYTJ010000223.1:0-11171 GCA_048181065.1 Collinsella sp. | reverse complement strand
CTTTCGTACTCGCATCACGCGCATCAGGAGATCGTCCAGGGCGTCGCCACCGAGATGAGCGGCGGCACGCTGGCCAAGATGACCCTTATGCACTGGTGCGAGACCGTGCTGTTTTTGATGTGGGTGGGCATGTTCTTTGTTCGGGACAACCCGGTGAGCTGGGTGGTCGCCCTGGTCGTGATGGCCGCGACGTATTTTGTCGAGGTGCTTATCGACAACACCTTTGCCCGCAGCACCTGGCGCAGCTGCTTTAAGCTCGGATGGGGCGTGGCGCTGGTGTTTGGCCTGCTCAACCTTATGCCCATCCTCGTCGACGTGTTTATTTAGGAGGCGGCATCCATGGATCATAAAATGTCGCGCTCGCCGTGGGTTATTCATTACGACGGCTCGAGCTGCAACGGATGCGATATCGAGGTGCTGGCCTCGCTTACGCCGCTGTTCGATGCGGAGCGCTTTGGCGTGGTCAACACCGGCAACCCCAAGCATGCGGATATCTTTTTGGTGACGGGTTCGGTCAACGCGCAGAATCTGCCCGTCGTGCGTCAGATTTACAACCAGATGCTCGAGCCCAAGTGCGTGGTGGCGTGCGGCATTTGCGCGTGCTCGGGCGGCGTGTTCCGCGATGCCTACAACGTGATCGGCGGCGTGGACCGCGCGATTCCCGTGGACGTGTACGCGCCCGGGTGCGCCATTCGCCCCGAGACCGTGATTGATGCCATTGTGGAGGCGTGCGGCATCCTTGATCAGAAGGAGGCCGTGATGCGTGCTGGCGGTGACCCGCTTACCGTGGGCGGTGCCGCAACCTGGGACGGTGGCGTTGAGCTGGGCGAGGACGGGTTTGTGGCTGCGGGGGCCGGGGCTGACGGTGCCGGTGACGCGCCTGCCGAGAAGCCCGCCGCGCCCGCCGCTGGCGACGCACCTGCTGAGACGCCCGCCGCTGCAAAGGAGGCCGAGTAATGCAAAAGGCTATCTATACTACCGTCGGGATCGATGAGCTGTTGCCGCATGTGCAGGCGCTCAAGGGTGCCAGCGCGCGCTTTGTGCAGATGCATGCCGAGCGCTGTGTGGACGACGGATCGTATCGCCTGGTCTATACGTTTATCAACGTCCGCGCTGCGCAAGAGCAGATCGCGCGGGACGGAAACTATGCGATCGAGAACCTGGTGGTTGAGGGCATCGACCAGTGCCAGGAGATTCCGTCCATCAGCTCGTATTACCCCGCGGTGTTCCCGTTTGAAAATGAGGCCCACGACCTATTTGGTCTTGCCATCACCGACATGCAGATCGACTTTAAGGGCTTTTTCTACCAGGTCTCGACTGCCGAACCCATGAGCGTCATCACGCCCGAGGTGAAGGCCGCGCGCGAGAAGGCCATGAAGGTCCGTGCCGCTGCCGAGGCCAAGGCGCGCAAGGCCGCGGCTGAGAAGGCCGCCGCTGCCGCGGCCGCTGCGGGGGAGGGCGCTGGCGATACTGCGGGCGCTGCCGTCGCTCAGCCCGCTGCGGCTGCCGGCTCCGATGCTCAGCACGATGAAGCTGCTGCGAAGGCCGCACTCAAGGCTGCCGAGATGGAGGCAAAGCTTGCCGCCATGGATCCCGAAAAAGCGGCCAAGGTCCGCGCGGCGCTTGCCGCCAAGGCTGCCCGCGACAAGCAGAAAAAGGAGGCGTAAGGTCCATGGCACATCGCTCCGTTATTCCGTTTGGCCCGCAGCACCCGGTGCTGCCCGAGCCGCTTCATCTGGACCTGGTGATCGAGGATGACCGCGTCATCGAGGCAATTCCGCAGATCGGCTTTGTGCACCGCGGGCTCGAGAAACTCACCGAAAAGCGCGACATGCATCAGTTTGGCTACATCGCCGAGCGCATCTGCGGCATCTGCGCCGTGGGCCACAGCTGCGGCTATGCCAGCGCCTGCGAGCGCATGCTCGGCATCGAGGTGCCCGGCCGCGTGCAGTATATCCGCACCATTCTGCATGAGCTTTCGCGCATCCACTCGCATCTGCTGTGGTTGGGCCTGCTTGCCGATGCCTTTGGCTTCGAGGCGCTGTTCTATCGTTCTTGGACGCTGCGCGAGCAGATTCTCAAGATCTTCGAGAGCACTTGCGGCGGCCGCGTGATCCTTTCGATTAACGAGATCGGCGGCCTTAAGCACGATATTGAGGACTCTGAGCTGGCGGGTATTGTGCAGGCGCTCGATGCCATGCGTCCCGACTACGAGACCCTGGTGCATACGTTTTTGGACGACAACAGCTGCGGCGAGCGCCTGCATGGCGTGGGTGTGATCAGCAAGAAGGACGCGCTTGATCTGTCGATGGTCGGCCCGTTCGGTCGCGCCTCGGGCGTGGACTACGACGTGCGCATGTTTGGCGACGGTGCCTATGCGGACCTGGCCGCGTTTGAGCCCATCGTTGCCACCGACGGCGACTGCTACGCCCGCTGCCAGGTTCGTTGCGCCGAGGTCACGCAGGCCATGGACATCATCAAGGAGCTTGTGGGCAAGATTCCGCACGACGGAATCGGCGGGCGCACCAAGCTCACGCCGGCCGACGGCGCGCGCGGCGAGGTTGTGATTGAGCAGCCGCGCGGCGAGGCGTATTACTATGCGCGCGGTAACGGCACCAAGAACCTGGACCGTTTTCGCGTGCGCACGCCGACGTCGCAAAACCTGGCAGGTCTGACGCATGCGCTGCAGGGCGTGCTCCTTGCCAACGTGCCCATGATTATCCTGACCATCGACCCCTGCATTAGCTGTACGGAAAGGTAGGCGCGGCATGAGCTTACTGACATTTGCCAAGACGGCCTTGGGTTCTATGGTCAAGCGGCCGGTCACGGTGTGCTATCCGCAGGAGAAGCTGACGGCGCCCGAGCGCCTGCGCGGGCATATCGTTAACGACATGGACGTGTGTATCTGCTGCGGCATGTGCGCGCGTCGCTGCCCGGCGGGCGCGCTCGCGGTCGATCGCAAGGGCGGAACGTGGTCGATCGACCCGTACGCCTGCGTGGTGTGCGGCGAGTGCGTCGAGAGCTGCCCCAAGCACTGCCTGACTATGGACACCGCCCGCACTCCAGTTGCGGCGAACAAGACTCCCACGGTAGAAACCAAGCCGGAATAGCTCTGGAATGGGGCTGGTATAGCGCTGGAATGGGGGCCGGCGAGGCAAAAATGCCCCGCCGGCCCCGCGCTTAAACGCGCGGTTGGGCCGCCACGAGCAAAACTATGCCGGTTTACGGGGCTGGATAGCGAACTCCCAACCATACCGAAAATCGCAAAAACAAAACCGCAGGTAGATAGCCTGTCGTTTTTCAAAAAATGAAGGTATGGATGAGGGTCCCGGCTTTAGCCCCGTAATCCGGCATAGTTTTGAAATGGCACCATATCAGTGCCAGCCCCTGATCCCTCGGGGACGGAGGAAAACGGATCATTCTGGCCTTGCGAGGGCCGCTACGTGACCCGTCTGCCACGAAACGGGCCCATCTACTACGTTTAGGCCGCTACCCTCAACCATGGCGAAAAACGCAAAAACAAAATTGCAGGTAGAACGCCTGCGGTTTTTCATGAAAAGCGGTTATGGTCGAGGGTGCTGGACTAAACGTAGTAGATGGGCCCATTTCGTGGCAGACGCCGTCAGCCGATCTCCGCGGGCGGAAGAAAAAGGATCATTTCGGTCCCGCGAGGCTTGCGGAGGCACTCGTGCAGGCTCGCCCGAACAAAACTATGTCGGAGTGTCGACAGTTGGGAAATTACCCCCGCAGGTAGGCGATGGCGATTTGCGTGCGGTTGCGCAGGCCCATTTTGGCTAGGATCGAGCTGATGTGGTTGCGCACCGTGCCCTCGCCCATGTATGCCGTGGCGGCGATCTCCTTGTTGTCGAGACCGCGGGCGATGAGCTCGGCGACTTCGAACTCGCGGTCGGTCAGGCTGGCAAAGGCCGCGGGCCGGCGGGGCATGCCCGCCGCGATGCCCGTTCCGTCAAAATCGATGTCCTCGATCGCCTTTCCCTCGAGCACGCGTTTGCCGTCCATGACCTGGGCCAACGCCGGCGGAATGGCGGCGACATCGGTTTTGATCAGGTAGCCGCGGGCACCCAGCTTGAGCGCCGACACAATGTACTCGTCATCCGAGAATGTCGTCAGAAACACCACGCGCGCCGCAGGGTCGCGCTCAAGGATCTCGCGCGCCGCCGAAAGGCCGTCGCGCCCCGGCATCTGAATGTCGAGCAGTGCGATATCGGGTGCGTGCTCGGCGTAGAGCGCCACCGCATCGTTGCCGTTGGCGCCGGTGCCAACTACCTCGATCTGCGGCTGGGCGCCCAGGATAATCTTGAGCGAATCGACCACCAAGCGGTCGTCGTCGACAACGATGAGCCTCATCGGTCCTCATCTCCTTGCTGTTTGGGAACGGTGGCAAACACGCGCCAGCCGGGGGAGCCGGCGCGCGGGCCGGCGGTGAAGGTGCCGCCAAGCGCCTCGACGCGCTCGCGCATGGAGCCGAGCCCCATGCCTTCTGCGACGCCGCGGCCGCTTGCTCGAACCCCGCCCGCGCCATCGTCGCTAACAATGAGCTGGTAAAACGACGGATGCTCCATGCATCGTACAGTGACGGTCTGGGCACAAGCATGGCGCATGGTGTTGGAGAGCGCCTCGCGCAGGACCGCCGCAAAGCAGTTCGCGACGTTTGCGGGCGCATGTTCGGCCATAACTTCAAGCTCAATCTGCGGGCCGCCGTCCGAGTGCGCGCCTTCAACAA
Organism: Collinsella sp.; assembly: GCA_048181065.1. Lineage (GTDB taxonomy): Bacteria > Actinomycetota > Coriobacteriia > Coriobacteriales > Coriobacteriaceae > Collinsella. Next base: position 6,427 of record DBEYTJ010000223.1, on the reverse strand, counting down.
TGCGTTCGAGCTGCACGGAAAGGTCGACGGCGTTGTCTTTGAGTGCGTGGACGCTGGTGCGCACAAGCTGGAGCGCCTCGTCAACCGTGCGTTTGACATCGGCGAAATCGGCGGCAACCCTGGGCTCGTCGGCGTGAACCACGCGCAGGGCTTCGGCTTGCAGCGAGGCGCGCGTGAGCTGGTGGCCCACATTGTCGTGGATCTCGCGCGCGATGCGGGCGCGTTCGGCGAGCATCGCGAGCTCGACTTCGTAGTCCTGGCGGTCGGCAAGATCGCGGTTGCGCGCTTCGAGCACGAGGGCTCGTTCCTGCAGCCCGTCGCGGATACGGCGCATGCGCTGCTGCTCGCGCTCCAACTGGGCGGTGCGTAGCGATAGCAAGGTGGCGGCAACCGAAAGGATGGCGGTCAGCAGGAGCGTTCGGGCGGTGAGCGCGTCGGCGCGAAGGTCCGCGACGAGCGCAAAGACAAAGGCGACGCCAGTGCCCAGCGCGACCCAGACGTGCTCGCGGCGCACGCGTCGTGCGATGTCATAGAGGGCGAGAGGCGCAAACGGCACAAGTGGCCGAACGAAGACGGCCGCGATGATGTAAGCGTAACTCGCGGCCTCGCTTACACGGTGCGTGCGTTCTTCCTGTGCGACCTCGGCCAGCGAAGTGGCAATAACGCCAAGGCAAAACGCCGCGACCAGGCGAGCGTCCACAGCAAGGCCCACGGCGGCTGCGATGCAGCACGCCAGCACGATCGATTTGTCGAAAAGCCTGTTCATACGGGTATTGTACGCGAAGCCGCGCGTGGTGGAGGGGCCGCCTGCGCAACCGTGACATTCCTCCCGCGCGGCAAAGCGGGGGCGTCGGCAGGCCGCACGACCAAGACCTCCGCACTCGTGACAAAGCTCACTGGTGCGCGCCGCCCGCTCCTGCGATGATGCAATCGTACCGGGCCACGACCAACAGAAGGGCCGCCTCATGACAGACATCGTCCACGTCGAAAACCTCGTCAAGCGCTATGACGATCTTATTGCGCTCGACCACTTTAACCTGAGCATCGCCCCCGGCGAGATCTTTGGCCTGCTGGGCCCCAACGGCTCGGGCAAGACCACGTCCATCAACTGCATTCTGCAGCTGCTTGCCTACGACAAAGGCACCATCGAGCTGTTCGGCGAGCCCATGACGCCCGCCCGCTACGACCTCAAGCGCCGCATCGGCGTGGTGCCACAGCAAGTGGCGGTATTCGACGAGCTCACGGTGCGCGAGAACATCGACTATTTCTGCAGCCTTTACATCAACGACCGCAAGCGCCGTCGCGCGCTGGTCGACGAAGCCATCGACTTTGTCGGGCTGGGCGACTTTACCAAGTTTCGCCCCGGCAAGCTCTCGGGCGGCCTGGCGCGTCGCCTCAACATTGCCTGCGGCATCGCGCACAAGCCCGAGCTCATCTTCTTTGACGAGCCCACGGTGGCGGTCGACCCGCAGAGCCGCAACGCCATCCTGGAGGGCATCTGCCGCCTGCGCGACGAGGGCGCCACGGTGGTGTATACCAGCCATTACATGGAGGAAGTCGAGCAGATTTGCAGCCGCATCATGATCATGGACGGCGGCCGCGTGCTGGCGCAGGGCACCAACGACGAGCTCAAGCGCATGATCCAGATGGGCGAGCGCGTAACTGTCGAGGTCGGCGCCGTCGAGGCCGCCACGGTCGAGCGCCTGCGCGCCCTCGAGCATGTGCTTTCGGTTGGGCTGTCGGGCGGCGAGCTCGTCTGCACCTGCGAAGCGAGCCCGCACAATCTGGTCGACATCCTCGATACGCTGCGCGCCGCCGACGTGGCGCTCGGCCGCGTGTGGAGCGAGCCGCCGACTCTCAACGACGTGTTCCTCGAGATCACCGGCCGCGAGCTGCGCGACTAGGGGGCAGCCATGCTCAACACCATTATCATTACGGTCAAGACGCTGCTGCGCCGGCCGAGCACGTGGGTTTGGGGCGCGATCTTTCCCATCGCGCTTTCCACGATGTTCATGTTTATGTTCGCGAACCTCAGTTCCGACGGTACGGTCGACCCGGTGCCGGTGGCCGTCGTAGCGGATGAGGTTTGGGACGCCTCGACCTTTAAGGACGTGGCGACGTCGCTTGCCAAGGAGAGCGACGACCAGCTGCTCGAGATTCACGAGTGCGAGGATGCAGCCGATGCGAACCGTGCGCTTAAGGCCGGCGAGGTTGCGGGCATCTATACGGTCGACGACGCGGGCACGCCCAAACTCACGCTGCTATCGAGCTATGACAACTCGCGCGCCTCGTCGGTGCCCACCGATCGCAGCATTCTGGAGACGGTGGCAAGCTCGTATACGCAAAATGCCGAGCTCATGTTCCAGATTGCCCAGGACAACCCGGCGGCGCTCGCCGACCCGGAGGCGGTTGCGCGCGCCCTGTCGCTCGAGGGCGGCACCCGCCGCGTGAGCCTTACGCGCACCACACCCGATGGCACGGTCATCTACTATTACGCGCTCTTTGGCCTGGTCGCGATGATGTCTGCCGAGTTTGCCGCCTTGAGCGTCGTCGACCTGCAGCCCAATCTGTCGGGCCTTGGCGCGCGCCGCTGCGTGGGCGGCCTTTCCAAAACGGCGTCGCTGGCCGGCATCTTTGTCGGCTCGTGGCTGGTTTCCTTTGCCTCGATGGCGGTTGCGATTGGCTACGTGCGCCTAGTCGTTGGCGTCGACTTTGGCGGGCGCGAGGGGCTGTGTCTGGTGGGCGGTGCCGCTTCCGCGCTTGCCGCCACGGGCCTGGGGCTCTTTGTGGGCACGCTTCCCGTTAAGGGCGGAAAGGCGTCCAAGTCGGGCATCCTCACGGGCTTTGCCACCACGTGCGCCCTGTTCGCCGGCCTCTACGGCGAGCCGGCGATGGCACTTGCCGACGACGTCGCCCGCGCCTGCCCGGCCGAGTGCTGGCTCAACCCCGTCAAGCTCATCTGCGACATGTTCAATCGCCTGTATTTCTTTGAGGACCTGAGCCCCTTTGCCGTTCGCGCCGGCGCGCTGGTCCTTATGGCGCTGCTGTTCGTTGCCGCCGCCACGCTGATCTTTGGAAGGAGCCGCTATGAGCACCTTTAAGACCGCGCTTCGCATGGCGCTGGCGCACCCGTTCTACCTGCTCATCTATACGGTGTTCATCTCGCTCATGGGCGTATTCATCGCGGCCTCGGTGAGCTGGAACTCGTCGCAGCTTACCGAGTACAAGCCCTACGACACCAACGTGATCGTGGTCGACCGCGACAATAGCGACCTTTCGCGGGCGCTTACCAAGCACCTGGGGTCGCGCTTCGAGCTGGTCACGGGCGTTGGTGACGACACGTACGACCTTGCGGATGCGCTCGCCAAGAGCAACAGCGCCAAGGGCAGCGCTGACTGCGTGTTCTTTATCCCGGAGGGGTTTGGGGACGACCTCGTCGCAGCCGCTCGCGCGGGGGAGGCCCTGCCCAAGCTCGACGTGACGTACGGCGCCGGCACCATGGCGGCGGCGCTTTCGTCTGCCGAGGCCTCGCGCTGGATCTCGCTTGCGGGCGCTGCGGCCGCGCTTGAGCCCGCCGCCTCTAACGGTAGCGTCGCCAAGGCGGCCGAGTATGCGGCCGCGAAGCGCGCCAAGGTCGAGGTCGAGCAGGTCAAGGTCGACTCGACGGCCGCCGCCACGCTCGAGTCGTACTTCAACTTTGGCGCGTACGCGATCATCTCGTCGGTCATCGTGTCGGTGGGACTGGTGTTCTCGGGCATGAACGAGCCCGAGCGCGTGCGCCGCATGGAGGCCGGCCCAATCTCCGGGCGCCAGCGTTCGCTTGCCGTGTTCGCGGCCGCTGCCGTGCTCACCGTCTGTATCTGGTTTGTGTCGAGCATGATGGGCATCGTGGGCTTTGCCGGCGCGGTCGCCGAGGTCGGCGCAGGGCGTGTGTGTCTGGCGCTGGCGGCGACGTTTGCCCTGGCGTGCACGCCTTTGGCCGTTGGCTTTGCCCTTTCGAGCCTGGGTGCGCGCGAGGAGTTGCTCAACGGTGTGGGCAACCTGCTCGGCATGCTCATGACGTTTTTGGGCGGTGCCTGGATGCCGCTGTCGCTGATGGGCCCGGCCGTGCAGACCGTGGCGCACTTTGTGCCGACATATTGGGTGAACGACGCGATCGGCAAGGCGCTTGCCTCGGATTTGACGTCCGCCGTGCTGGGCGACATCGCCTGCGACCTGGGCGTCACGGCACTCTTTGCCGTGGCCATCGCCGCCGCAGGCCTAGCCCTCGCACGCGCCAAATCCCGCGCCTAGCCACCTAGCCGTCGGGTACTCATTGGGGACGGACTTAAATGACCAAAAGTATTCATTGGGGACAGACTTAAATGACCAGCCATCGGGGGCAGATAAGGAGCGTCTCCAACTGCCGGGTGGCGAAAGAGTGTCCCCAACAGCTAGTCGTTTAAGAACGTCTCCAATGACTAGTCTTGAAACAAATTCCCGCTCTCGCCCAAATAATAGTTCACCTGGGTTTACTATTATCCTATTGAAGTAGCATCAGGCTAACAATGGGGGGTAGCATGGCGACAAAGCAAGCCTATGTCCAGGTTAAGGATCTCAAAAAGCACTACGGCGACGGTGATGCGCGCCTGACGGTACTCGATGGCATTGACACGTCCATCAACCGCGGCGAGATCTGCGTCATGCTGGGGCCCTCGGGCTCGGGCAAGTCGACCTTTCTCAACCTGATCGGCGGCCTGGAGGATGCCGACGCCGGCTCCATCATGGTGGACGGCTGCGACCTCACGGTGCTCAAGCCTACCGACCTGGGCGAGTATCGCCGCCGTGAGCTGGGCTTTGTCTTTCAGTTCTACAACCTGGTGCCCGACCTCACCATCAAGGAGAACATCGAGGTCACGGCACACCTGTCCAAAAACCCGCTCAATGTCGACGACCTACTGCGTTCGCTGGGCCTCTACGAGCACCGCAACAAGTTCCCGCGCCAGGTCTCGGGTGGCCAGCAGCAGCGCTGTGCCATCGGCCGCGCACTCGTCAAAAACCCGGGTCTGCTGCTGTGCGACGAGCCCACCGGCGCGCTTGACTACAAGACGTCCAAGGAAATCTTGCAGCTCATGGAGGATGTCAACCGCACCTACGGCTGCACCATCATCATTGTCACCCACAATGCCGCCATCGCGAGTATGGCCAATCGCGTGCTGCGCCTGCGCGACGGGCACATCGTCGAGGATGAACTCAACGAGTCACCCGTCGCGGCCGCCGAGCTCGATTGGTAGGCGGCGCCATGACACCTCTCGCAAAACGTCTCCCGCGCGAGCTGCGCCGCAATATCGGCAAGTACCTGGGCATCTTTTTGCTTATGTGCGGAAGCATCGCCCTTACCTCGGGCTTTTTACTCGCGGCGCATTCCATCGGTTGCCTTATCGACGACATGCGCGATGCGTACACGATTGAGGACGGCCGCGTGACCACCTCCTTCGAGGCCACCAAAGACCAGCTCAAGGCAGCCGAGGATGCAGCCGACGACGTCGGCGGCGTCACGCTCTACAAGAATTTCTCCATCGACGCCATCATCAAAAAGACCGCCGGCGACGACGGCACCAAGCGCACGCTGCGCACCTATGCGCACCGCACCAAGGTCGATATCGCGTCCTACTGTGAGGGCAGGCAGCCTAAGGCGGACGATGAGGTGGCAATCGACCGTGTCTTCGCCACCAACAACGACCTTTCCGTGGGCGATAAGGTCGAGCTCGAGGGCCGCACCTACACCATCTGCGGCATCATGACCCAGCCCGATAGCCAGGCGCTGTTCCTCAACAATTCGGACTTTACGGTGAACACCATCACCTATGGTGTTGCCGAGGTCACCGACGCCGGCTTTGCCGCGCTCGAGGGTGCCGGTGGCGCGCCTGCCTACACCTACTCCTTCACCTTTGCCGATCGCGATCTCTCCACTGCAGATCGCATCGATGCCGAGCAGGATATGGTCGAGGCGCTGACCGACGCCGATGCGCGCGTGGATGACCTCATCGACGCCGATTCCAACCAGGGCATTGGCTACGCGCGCGACGACGTGGACGGCGACTCCATGATGTGGATGACGTTGCTCGACATCATCATCGTGATCATGGCGTTTGTCTTTGTGGTCCTTACCGACGCCACCATCGAGGAGGAGAGCGCCATCATCGGCACGCTGCTCGCCAGCGGCTACCGCCGCCGCGAGATCGTGCTGCACTACCTGGCACTTCCCGCCATCGTGGGCGTGGTCGCGGCGCTTTTGGGCACCGCTCTCGGCGTTGTGTTCTTTACCGAGCCCATGCGCAGCCTCTATTACGGTTCGTACAGCCTGCCGCCCTTCCAGGTGTACTGGAGCTGGGAGATCTTTGTGAAGTGCGCCGTGGTTCCCGCCGCCGCGCTCATCCTCATCACG
>DBEYTJ010000222.1:0-2623 GCA_048181065.1 Collinsella sp. | reverse complement strand
ACTCGCTATATATCCCGGGGAGGGACGAGGGCTTAGTTCCCCAATCGTCCTCGGGCATGCAAAAAGCCTCGCTGCGCACTTCGTGCGGCGAGGCTTTTTGCCCCCTGCGGAAAGATTGGGGAACTAAGCCCTCGTCCCTCCTAGGTTGACCTACTCGAGGTCGTCGCCCTTGTGGCGTTGGGGCTGAAAGGGTGGGGCGTGAGGGCTACTTTGTTGATGAGGTGTTAGTATGCCCGGGCTTGGTTGGGGAATGACTTGTTTAGGGATGCTTGGAGCTTTTCGAACGATGCTCGCAAGTTGTGGCTCTGGTTGGTTGAGCGTTTGGCTTTTGTGGTGGGGGAGTCGAGGAGGCCGTTTCTCTGTGTCGGGGGGAAGGAGAAAAGGTCTGCATGTGTTAGGGATGGCTGCTGTGCTGCGTCGTTGGAAGAATGCATGCTTATGCGGCCTCCTCGATGTCCACCAAAAGATTGCGCTCGGGGTATGCTGCTAGGTCCCGTGCGTTGGCAGTATTATGCCGCGGCTGTTGCAAAGAATCGCTAAAGAAACGCTTAATGAGGTTTGACGTTGCGATGAAACCGCAGGTCAAGGCTATTGAGTAACACTCTTGAAAGGTTTTGAGCTTAAGGGCTTTCTAAGGTTTGTGGCGTAGACGTGGCGCGGACGTGCGGAGCGTGTGAATGCTCGCTGTTAGCGCTGCGGCTCTGCAGCCCGTACCTGCTCGATGACCTTTTCCATGGTGGCGTCGATGCGGTCTTTCTTGAGCTCGCATTCCCAGACGGTGATGGGCGTCCAGCCCATTTGGGTAAGTGCGTTGATGGCGGCTCGGTCGCGCTCGACGTTGCGACGAAACTTTGCCTCCCAAAACTCAACGTTGCGCTTGGGCTGGCTGGGGTTGCACTTGGGGCAGCGGTGCCAAAAGCAGCCGTTGACGAAGATGGCGATTTTGCGCCCGGGGAAGGCGATGTCGGGCTTTCCGGGCACCTTCCATTCCAAGCGATAGCCCGTAAGGCCTGCGGCGCGCAGGCGCTGGCGAACGAGCAACTCGGGCTTGGTGTTGGCGCGCTTGTTGCCCTTCATGGACTTTTTTATAGCGGCGCGACGGCGCACGAGCTCACGCTCGTCGGCGGAGAGGTCCGAGGTATCGATGCCGTCGAGCAGGCCGGGCTTGGGACGCTTTTTGCTGCGGCGCTTAGGTGCGCGCTTGGGTTTGGTGGCAGATTCGTCTGCCGCGGTGGCCTCGGCGTCGTTGGCAGTGCCGTCGGCCTCAAGCCGATCTTCCTTCAACTCAATCAGAGCATCGATAAGCCCTTTGTCGGCGGGCATCCATTCCACCGTGGCAAGCGAGGTGCGCGGAATCCAGCGGATATCGAGCTGACGGTCGTGCTTCTGGGGTTCATCGGATTCATCGGCGAGCGAGCAGTAGTAGCATTCCATGGAGAGATGAAAATCGGGGTAGTCGTACTCAACGGTATAGAAATCGCGCAGGTTGGTGACCTTCACCTGCAGCTCTTCCATAAGCTCGCGGCGCACAGCGTCCTCGGGCGACTCGCCGCGCATGAGCTTGCCACCGGGAAACTCCCAAAGTCCCTGCATGTCGCCGTAGCCGCGCTGCACGGCAAGTAGCTCGTCGGATCCTTCCTTGCGAATGATCCCAGCGGCAACATGAACAGTCTTCAACAGGAGTCCTCTCTCAACATCAACACGTGACAGGGTAGCTACCCGTACCTTACACAACGGTAAGGCAAGCGCAAGCCATATCGATGGTAGCCGACTCGTCTTCTTGCGACCATAGATGCCGTAGACTAATCGCAAGAAAGGACTCGGTATGCAAACCACGCACATGGCGACCCCGGTACTGGAGGTCGCGCATCTCGAAAAGGTATACGGAGCGCTAGGCAACGTGACCCGCGCGCTCAACGACGTCAGCTTTACCGTCAACCGCGGTGAGTTCGTTGGCATCATGGGCGCTTCGGGCTCGGGTAAGTCGACGTTGCTCAACTGCGTCTCGACCATCGATAGCGCCACAAGTGGCACGATCCGCATCAATGGGCAGGACGTGACGCGCATGAAGCAGGCTAAGCTTTCGCAGTTTCGCCGCGAGGAGCTCGGCTTTATCTTCCAGGACTCCAACCTGCTCGATACGCTCACGGCACGCGAGAACATCGCCCTGCCGCTCACCATCGCCCGCACAAACTCGGCAGAGATCTCGACCCGCGTGCAGGATGTGGCCGCGCGCCTGTCCATCAGTCAGGTGCTCGACAAGTATCCCTACCAGATGTCCGGCGGTCAGCAGCAGCGCGTTGCCGCAGCTCGCGCGCTCGTCACCGACCCCACCATGATCATGGCCGACGAGCCCACCGGCGCCCTCGATTCCAAGAGCGCCCGCCTGCTGCTCGAGAGCCTGGAGGCCCTCAATCGCCGCCTACGCGCCACCGTGCTCATGGTCACGCACGACAGCTTTGCCGCCAGCTACACGAGCCGCGTGCTGTTTATCCGCGACGGCAAGATCTTCACCGAGCTGCGCCGCGGCGACACCGACCGCCGAGAGTTCTTCGACCGCATTATGGAGGTCGTTGCCATGATGGGCGGTGAGGGCTCCGATGCTCTGTAAACTCGCTTGGGG
>DBEYTJ010000221.1:0-1452 GCA_048181065.1 Collinsella sp. | reverse complement strand
GGCCTCGTTCACGCGCTCGATGCGGCTCTCCACCGTGCCCCAGTTCGGCTCGCCCTCGCGCGGCTCCACGCGCCCCACAACGAGCTTGCCGTCCTTGTTCGTGTAGTGGCCGACCACCAAGTCGTTCTTGATGCGCTCGGGATCGATGTTGTCGCGCTCCAGGCTGCTGCGGTCGCGGCGGTAGTGGGCAAGCATGTGCCCGACCGATGGGGCCTTGTATTTCGCGATGTGAGCCATGGAAACCTCCGAACCGTACAGACTTAATCGACTAAAGTCTAGCACGTTAGACCTTAGCTGCGCTAAGGACGTGCCCTGCGGGGCTTCTCCGCAATCCTCCCAGCGGTCGAGATTGCTGCGCGTCATCGGTGGCGGCACCTCTTCCTTGCCCGCTCGGCTCCGCCGAGATGGAGGGGTAAAACCCCTCCAAACCACCCCGACGTATCGGTATCGGATATCGGATTCCCTTGGGCGAGGTCGTAGGCCCTCGCCCATGGGAATCCGAGCCGCAGCCTTCCCGCACTCGCAGACTTGGGCAAGGAAAGGGTCGATGGAGCAGAGCGTCCATCGACCCTTAATCAAGTCTGGTCTTGTGGCTTGACCGTTGCGTCAATTCCGCATTCCGCGAACGAGGGCTAAAGCCCCCGTGGTCGCTGAATGCTGCATTGACCCAACTACTGCGCCGCTTGCCGCGCATCAAACGCGGCCGTCTTGCAGTACTCCTTCATGACGTATGTGCCGTTGTCGCAAAGGCAGCGGAACCACTCGGGGCGGTTCGCGCGCGCAAAGCGCAACAGGTACGCATACGAGTACTGGCCTTGCTCGTCCACGAAGTCCATCATCTCGCCGATGTACCCGTACTTGTCGTTATCGCGGGTCTTGAGATCCGCGTAATCGGCGTTCTGGAATTCGAGCACATCAGCTTCGCTGTATTGATGCTTCTCTGGGTTGTTCAGATGGCAGAGGTAGCGGGCGCAGTTGCGTTTCGTTCCCTTTGGGATGATAGGGATTGGTCCATTAAGCGGTGCAACGAGTTCCTGAACCTGCTCGAACGATTTAACGCTGTCGAAAAACAGGATTCCATGCCAATGCGGCTTCTTTGGTGTACCGTCCTCGTTCACATCGGAATCGTGGAGCGGTGAGACAAGGCAGTCGACAAGCCAACCGTTGATAATCTCGCGCCAGTTCTCCGGCGCACTATCTGGATAGAACTCAAAGAGCCAGTAATCCTTACGTGGTGCACGTTTCTTTTCGTACTTCTTATCCGCACGTTTCTGGGCTTCAGACCTAGCCATGCTATAATCTCCTTGTCTTGAATGCCCCTGCTGCCGCCAAGCTTGCTGGGGCTTTTCTTTTTTTATCTGCGCTTGTAAACCTCGCGTCTATGCGCAACATCGACCACGAGAATGACGAGCCTGCCGTCATTGATGTCGCACAGGATTCGGTAGTCACCGA
>DBEYTJ010000220.1:0-4444 GCA_048181065.1 Collinsella sp. | reverse complement strand
GCCGACGCAGTGGTTTCCCACCTCGGTGTGAACGGCATAGGCAAAGTCGAGCGGCGTGGAGCCGGCACGAAGCGCCATGACCTCGCCTTTGGGCGTGAAGACAAAGATCTCCTGATCGAACAGATCGACCTTCAGCGAGTGTAGGTATTCCTTGGCATCGGTGATCTCGTCGGAAGCCGCCCAATCGAGTGAATGCTTGAGCCAGTTGATCTGGTCGTCCAAACGTTGAGCGTCATTGCTCTTGGAAGCAGACGATCCGCCCGACTTCTTATATAGCCAGTGGGCGGCAATGCCGTACTCGGCCTGCTCATGCATCTCATAGGTTCGAATCTGAATCTCGAGCGGGCGGGCCGTGGGGCCGATAACCGTCGTATGGAGCGACTGGTAGTTATTGACCTTGGGCATGGCGATATAATCTTTAAAGCGACCGGGCATGGGGTGCCACAGCGTATGCACCGCGCCGAGCGTGGAGTAGCAATCGCGCACCGAATGCGTGATGACGCGCAGTGCCACCAGGTCGTAGATCTCGGAGAACTCCTTGCCCTTGCGCTTCATCTTTTGGTAGATGGACCAATAGTGCTTGGAACGGCCGTTGATCTGGAAGTCCTCCAGGCCAATACGGTTGAGTTCGTCGGTGAGCGTCTTGATGGTCTCGGCCAGATAGCGCTCACGGACCTCGCGCGACTCCGCCACCATGCGCGCGATGCGCTGGTAGGCGTCGGGTTCAAGGTAGAAGAAGGACAGGTCCTCGAGCTCCCATTTAATGGAGCTCATGCCCAGACGGTCGGCCAGGGGCGCATACACGTCCATGGTCTCGCGAGCCTTAAACAGGCGACGGTCCTCACGCAGGGCTGCAAGGGTGCGCATGTTGTGCAGACGGTCGGCAAGCTTAACGATGATGACGCGAATGTCCTTGGACATGGCGAGGAACATCTTGCGCAGCGTGAGGGCCTGTTTCTCGTCCATGCTGTCGACTTCGATGTTGGTGAGCTTGGTCACGCCATCGACGAGCTCGGCCACCGTATCGCCAAACAGGCCGGAAACATCGGCAAGCGAGGTCTCTGTATCCTCAACGGTATCGTGCAGCAGCGCGGCGCACACCACATCGCAGTCCATCTTGAGATCGGCCAAAATGATGGCAACCTCGACGGGATGGTTAATGTACATCTCGCCCGAGCGCCGTTTTTGGTTGCAATGCTTCTCGGCAGCAAAGCAGTAGGCCTGCTCCACCTTGGAGAAGTCGTCCTCATTCATATATTTGAGGCACAAGCGCTCCAGCTTGTCGTAGCTGTCCGCCATAATCTCGGGCGGCAGCTCATCGGCATGCTTATAGTGCTCCATCTCCGAAAAAGGCTGGAGGGTGGAATCATGGGCGGTACGGGCTGCGGCATCCATCGAGGTCCCCTTCCCCTAGGCCCGCGGAACGATCGGGCGGTTAACTTTGGCTAGCATATCAGAAGCGCACGAATCGAGTGCCCAGCTCCGAAAAGCCGAGAACTCCATGCGCGAGCGCAAGCCCTCCAAATAGCGAATCGACCTGCTCAATTGCACGCGGCCGGGATTTTCGGCCATCGCGATGCGACGAGTGTCGTCAAACCCCGAAACGCGACAGAAACCAAGCTCTTCGAAGATTCCCAGGCCACTTTCCACCGAGCGCTCGTCGACCGGCGTGCGAGCATCGATGGCAAGGCACATCTGCGCGATGTCGATATCGCTCGCGCTAAAGGAATCGTCCCCGGTCTTGCCGCGGTTGGAGCGCCACATGGTCTGCAACGCACGATAGAGCGTGACGAGCTCGTCGCGCTCGGGCGCATAGCAGTCGAGTAGGCGCTCGTTAATGCGGGCATCGCGCGACGAATAGAGCAGATGGATCACGGCGGGCTGGCCATCGCGACCGGCGCGGCCACTCATCTGGTTAAACTCAATGCCGCCAAACGGCATGTGATAGAGCACGACATGACGAATATCGGGAAGGTTGACGCCCTCGCCAAAGGCAGAGGTCGAAACAATGCAGCTGAGGCTTCCGTCTCGGAATGCTTCCTCCACGCGACGGCGATCGGTGCGCGTAAGGCCAGCGTTATAGAACGCGATACGGGTCGCACAGTCGGGAACGCGTTTGCGTAGTGTCTTGGCGAGCGCCACGGACTGGTCGCGCGAATTGACGTAAATGACGGTCTTCTCCCCCGTCGCCACGATCGACACCAAACGGTTCTCGCGACTTGCAAGATCACGGTCGTCCTCGAGCTGCAGGTTCTCGCGCACCGTCTCGTCGACCACCGTGTGAGTGATCGGAAGCATGCGGGCAAGCTCGGCCACGACCGGAGCCGTCGCGGTGGCCGTCGCGGCCATAACGACCGGGTCGCCCAGGGCTTTGAGGATATCGGGCATGTCGAGATAGGCGCTGCGGTCGCCGCCCTTGGCAAGGCCAGCGTGGTGCGCCTCATCGATAACGACAAAACCGATGCGCCCCGAACGCGCAAAGCGGTCGCGGTGAATGGACAGGAACTCGGGCGTCGTGAGCACGATGCCGGTACGGCCCGAAGCCAAGCCGGCAAACACGTCATCGCGCGCCGCCTCCACGGTCTCGCCGGTCAACACGCCCACGCCAATGCCGAGCGCGGCCATCGTCGATGAGAGATGATAAGCCTGGTCGGCAACGAGCGCACGCAGCGGATAGACAAAGATGCTCGCCCGCCCACGAAGGACCGCCTCGCGCGCGGCGTGCACATGGAAGATGAGCGACTTGCCACGTCCCGTCCCCATAACGGCCAAAACGCTCTGGTGGTCGGCGAGCGCGTCGAGTGCCTCGACCTGCGCGCGATGTGGCTGGTTCGAGCCGATAAAGCTATGGATAAGCGAGCGCGTGAGCTCGGTATAGGAAAGCTGGGCGAGCGTCTCGCGCTTGCGCGACTCCAAGCGCAGGCCGGAATCCGCCGGCTGCACGCCACGACGAAGCTCGCATGCCGGATCGTCGACGCTGGGCAGCGTGGTATCGCGGACCAGAACATCCTTGACCATGAGCTTGGGCTTCACACGACCCTGCCAATGCTCGGCAACGGCCTCGAACACCAAGTCGACAGCGCTATCGCAGTTGATGAGCTTATCGATTTGCGGCACGCGGAACATAATGGCCGGCACACTCGCGGCGCCATCGGTCGCCACAAAGCGCATGTGCTCGCCGGTCTTACCCACCACGGCGCGATCACACATCGTCACGCCCTCGGCAGCCAGCAGCGGCACCTTATTACCCTGGCCAAACGGCTCAAGGCGGGAAATCTGCTCGATGGTCTCGATATTCAATTCGGAAAGGTCGACCGTGGCGGCAACCTCGTCGGTGTCCTCAAAGTCCTCGGCGGGAAGCTCGGACAACACGGCGGAAAGGCGACGGCGGAACTCGTCGAGCTTGGATGCCTCGATAGTCACACCCACCGCACCGGCATGTCCGCCGCGACGAATCATCAGGTCGGAACAGCGCTCGATGGCGTCAAACAGGTTAACTTTGCCCACCGAGCGACCAGAGCCGCGCGCGATACCGTCCTCGATCGAGAACAGCAGCGCCGGCACGTGGTAGCGGTTGGTCAGACGGCTTGCCACGATGCCCTTGACGCCCTCGTGCCAGCCTTCGCCGCCCACGACGATCGCGCGTCCGCCGTCATAGGTCTCCTCGACCTTTGCCATGGCATCGCGCGTGAGCTCCGCCTCGATCTCACGGCGCTGGCGATTGATTTCCTCGAGCTCGGCGGCAAGCGCGCTCGCTTCGATGGGGTCGCGGGCAAGCAGCAGGTCGAGCGCCAGCTTGGGATCAGCCATGCGGCCGGCAGCATTCAGACGAGGGATGAGCGAAAACGACAGGCCGTCGGCCGTAATGGTAGAAAGGTCGGCCTTGGCAAGTGCGGCAAGCGCGATATAACCGGGGCGGGCCGTCACGCGCATCTGCTGGATGCCCTCGGCGACCAGTGCGCGATTCTCGGGCGTGAGCGGCATCATGTCGGACACGGTGCCCAGCGCCGCGACCTCTATCAGCGAACGCCAATACGACGGCTTGCCCAAACGCTCGCCCAGGACCTGCACCAGCTTAAGCGCCACACCAGCACCGGCAAGCTCACGCGAGGGGCCCTCGTCCTCGAGCTTGGGGTCAGTCAGGGGCACACCCTGCGGCACCTGGTCGGAGGGCTCGTGATGGTCCGTGACCACCAAATCGATCCCCAGGCTCTCCAGGTAGGAAACCTCTTCCTTGGCGGCAATGCCGTTATCGACGGTCACGATCAGCTGGGGGCGAGCGAGCTCGTTAACGCGGTCGAGCGCCGCGCGCGAAAGACCGTAGCCCTCATCAAAGCGATGCGGAATAAACGGCGTGACATCGGCGCCAAACGTGCGCAGCGCCTCGGTCAACAGGCAGGTCGACGTAATACCGTCAACGTCAAAATCGCCAAAGACTGCAATG
>DBEYTJ010000219.1:0-2295 GCA_048181065.1 Collinsella sp. | reverse complement strand
CGGCGCTTCCCTGTGCGCCATCGAGGACGGCAAGTGCATGGACACCACCATGGGCTTGACGCCGCTCGACGGTGTCATGATGGGCACCCGCTGCGGCTCCATCGACCCTGCTACCGTGTGCTACCTGCAGCGCGAAGGCGGCTACACCTTCGACGAGGTCGACGAGATGATGAACAAGAAGTCCGGCCTTTTGGCTGTGACCGGCGGCAAGACCAACGACTGCCGCAACGTTGAGGAGCTCGCCGCTGCCGGCGACCCCGAGGCTCAGCTCGCCTTCGATATGTTCGTCTACAAGATTGCCACCAAGGCTGCCGAGATGGCCACTTCCATGTGCGGCATGGACACCCTGGTCTTTACCGCCGGCATCGGTGAGCACGCTCCGGCCGTTCGCGCTGGAGTGGCCGACCGTCTGGCCTTTATGGGCGTCAAGATGGACCATGCCCGCAACGCCCTGCGCGGCGACGGCGCGTGGTGCCTGTCGGCCAAGGATTCCAAGGTCAAGATCTTCGTCATCCCCACGGATGAGGAGTTCATGATCGCTTCCGATGTCGAGCGCATCGTCAGCGGTAAGTAATTGCAAGAGGGGAGGGGGTGGACGACCGAGCGCCGTTCGGCCCCTCTTTTGTGCTCGTTGAGCGATATGCCTGATAGCTATTTATCAAGGTGTGATAACTTCTTATTAACATGCGGCCGCCTTAAGGGGTCTGCGCCGACCATATCGCACTGCAAAGGAGTCTCATGAACGTACTTGTTGTCAACGCCGGCAGCTCGAGCCTTAAATATCAGCTTTTGGATACCGATACCCGCGAGGTTTTCGCCAAGGGCAACTGCGAGCGTATCGGATCGGACATGGGCATCTTTGGTCACTCCGAGAACGGTGGCGCCAAGCAGACCGAGGAGGTTCCCTTCCCCGATCATCGCTCTGCTATCGCCCGCGTGCTCGAGGAGCTCGAGAAGACCGACTTTACGATCGATGGCATCGGCCACCGTATCGTTCAGGGCGGCTGGCACTTCGATGATTCCGCGGTCGTCGACGATGAGGTCATGGCTAAGATCCTTGAGGTGGCCCCGCTCGCCCCGCTGCACAACTACGGCGAGGCGGCGGCGATTGAGTATTGCCGTGAGAAGTATCCTGAGCTGCCTAACGTGGCCGTCTTCGACACCTCGTTCCACATGACCATGCCCGAGGTTGCCTACACCTACGCTCTGCCCAAGGACGTGTGCGACAAGTACCACGTGCGCAAGTACGGCGCGCACGGTACGAGCCACCGCTACGAGTGGATGATGGCCAAGGAGATCCTGGGTGCGCGCTGCCACCGTCTGCTTTCGTGCCATCTGGGCAACGGTGCTTCGCTTGCCGCCATTGAGGACGGTGTTTGCCGCGATACCACGATGGGGCTCACGCCGCTTGACGGTCTGATGATGGGTACCCGTTGCGGTTCCATCGACCCGGCCACCGTGTGCTATCTTCAGCGCGAGGGCGGCTACAGTTATCAGGAAGTCGACGACATGATGAACAAGCAGTCCGGTCTGCTTGCCATCTCGGGCATCTCCAACGATGCCCGAGACATCCGTACGCGCGCCTCCGAGGGTGACGAGCGCTGCCTGCTCGCCTTCGATATGTTCGCCTACAAGGCCATGCAGCAGGCCGGTTCCATGATCGCCTCCATGGCGGGCGTGGATACCATCACCTTTACCGCCGGCATCGGCGAGAACGACTGGTCGATTCGCAAGGCCTTCTGCGACTGCTTTGAGTGGCTGGGCGTGCGCATCGACAACAACAAGAACCGCGAGGCCGTGGGCAACGGTCCGCAGGTCATCAGCGCCGCCGGCTCTTCCGTCACGGTCATGGTCATCCCCACCGACGAGGAATACATGATCGCCCACGACGTCGAGCGTCTGACCAAGAACAACTAACGCACGCATTTGCAAGTAAACGACAGGCCTCCAGAGCAACAGCTTAGGAGGCCTTTTTGCTAGCAAGCGGAAATCCGAGTCCCAAAGTGATCGCCATCAGCAACGCCTGGACTTTCAGCAACGACACCCATCCGTTCAGGATTCTCAGCCCCAGCTCGTAGCCAAGCCGCCGTCCACTCCAGATGCCCTGATTGCAACGTAGCGGCAGGGACCCTACAGGGTAAAGCTCTGAAAACTTTCCGCACTGATATCTTCTGTATTGAAGACGTCGATGATGCACCCGTATACCATTGACGTCGACACCATCAGATGCGGACCGCGCGGTGACCCCACATTCCGCTGGCGCCCACAGGGCTGCCCTCGTTTCCTGACATGTCC
>DBEYTJ010000218.1:0-9349 GCA_048181065.1 Collinsella sp. | reverse complement strand
GGGGTTAAGTTTGCTGCTCTACAGTCCTGCGCAAGACGGAAAGCACATTAAGTGCTTTCCTTTGCGTGCGGAACTCGCGACAAACTTAACCCCCGCCCTCGGCCCCGGAGACCCTCCCTGCCGTCACATTGTTCGAGCCGTTGTTGTTCCTCGCCGCTTCCGCGGCTCGGCGGCCCCGTTCTCCTCGGCGGGGTTGGTCTGATTATTCTTGTTGGGACTCTACCTTTTGCTCAAAGAAAAACGGGAGATGCGATCTGCATCCCCCGTTTTTGTTGCACCTACTCCAAGTCAATAAAATTGGTGCTCAGGATCTTGCCGTCCTTGACGAGCATTCTGGCCATGGTGGGGCCTCGGGTGCCTCTGGGGTAGCTGGCGCTGCCCGGGTTGAGGACTAAACAACGGCCCACTTGGGCTTCTTTGGTTACGTGGGTGTGGCCGTTGATGGCTACGTCTACGGATCCCACCGGAAGGTCTTCGCGGTAGTGGGCTACGGCGAATTTGAGTCCTTCGTAGGTGAAAAGGGCCAGACGGTCTACATCCGGGCCGTAGTCGCGGTAGTAGTCGTTGTTGCCTAGGACCGCTCGCACGGGGGCGATGGTGCATAGATGCTCGTAATCCATCTCTGAGGTGAGGTCTCCCGCGTGGATGATCAGATCTGCGCCCTTGAGCTCGTCCAGAAGCGCGGGCGAAAGATAGCCGTGGGTGTCCGAGATGATGTCGATGCGCTTGGCGCTTGCACTGTTCATGGGATCCCTTCTTCAAAACCGATTCGACGTATATACAAAAAGCCCCACGGCCCCGCAGACAATTGGTCTACAGGGCTGCGGGGCCAGTGTGCTAGAGGCTCAGGGCCTTCTTGAGCGGCACAACGCGGCGGCGCGAGACCGGCACGCGTTCGTCGACGCCCGTAATACCCAGTTGGATAGCGCCCGAGGGCACCGTCTCGACATCCGTGACGCACGCCAAGTTGACGATATAGCGGCGATGAACGCGAAAGAAGCCAAAGTCGCAAAGCTTGGCCTCGAACTGCGCCAGCGAAGTCGTCGATAGAAAACGATCATCGACGGTATAGATACAGGAGTAATCGTCCTTGGCCATGATGAAGCGAATGTCATCCACGGGGATGAGAACCTTACGGCCGCCCTTTTCCACCGGAATGCGCTCGATGGTGGCCTTGCTGTCCGTGACGGGCTTGGCGTGCTGCATGACCTTCTCGATCGCGCGATCCAGGCGTGCCTCCTCAACCGGCTTCATTAGGTAATCGACGGCATCCACGTCGAACGCCTCGACGGCATGATCGCTATACGCGGTCACAAACACAATCGCCGGCGGATTCTTAAGCTTATGCAGCGCCTCGGCAAGCTGCAGACCAGAAGCACCGGGCATCGAGATATCGAGAAATACGACATCGACGCGGCTTTCCATCAACATCTCAATGGCGGAGCGGACGCTCGACGCCTCAGTGATCGTGCCGATCTTGCCCGTCTGCTCGAGCAAGAAGCGAAGTTCCGAACGGGCCGGGGCCTCATCATCCACAATCATCGCACGCAGCATAGGGATTAAACCTTTCGTCAACAAACTACGCTGGGCATCCGCCGCTTGGCGTTGAGCCCATAGCCTTTTATTTTACTCTTGAATGTCAAAGATGCTCTCTGACAAATCAAGATGCAGGAGCACTTTGGTGCCCTTGCCCGGCGCCGATTCGACGCGCGTATAAGAGTGCGGTCCATAAAAGCGATGGATGCGCTCAGAAATATTGTGCATGGCCACGCCGGCGCCGCCGCCTTGCGGGGAGCTGGCATCGGGGCGGGCGGAGCGCTCATCAAACAGCCTGGCGGCGGTGCCCTCGTCCATGCCCACGCCGTTGTCGGCCACGGTAATCAGGATTGCGTCGTCGCCGTCTTGATGGACGGTCACATCGATCTGCAGGGCATCGCCATCGCCCATGCCATGCCGCACGGCGTTCTCGACAATGGGCTGGATTACAAAGGCCGGGACCAACGTGTCCTCGACATCCTCGGAGACATCGAAGGTCGCCAGTACGCGGTCCTCGCCAAAGCGCGCCTTCTCAAACGTCAGGTAGCGCTTGGTCTGGGCAACCTCGCGCGAGACCGGGATAAGCGACCCCGAGTTGTCGAGCGTGGCGCGATAGAACGAGGAAAACTCGCGCAGCAGCTCGCGGGCACGCAGCGGGTCGGTACGCGTAAACGACGCGATGGTGTTGAGCGTGTTGAACAGAAAGTGCGGGTTGATCTGCGCCTGCAGGGCACGCACCTCGGCACGGGCCGTCAGTTCCTTTTGCACCTCGAGCTCGTGGATGGCGAGCTGCGTGGACAGGATCTCGGCAAAACCCGAGGCGAGCGCATACTGGGTACGGTCGACGGCACGCGGGGTCTTGTAGTAGAACTTGAGCGTGCCGACGGTGCGGTCGCCCACCTTGATGGGCGCGATGATACCGGCGGGAACATGGTTGTGCGAGCCATCCGAACCCACCACGTCCACCACGCGGTTGAACGACTGCACGATGCCGTGCTCAATGACGTAGCGCGTGGCGAGCGTGTGGATGGGCGAATCGGGCAGCAGCTTTTCCTCGAACTCGCCCGCGCAGGCCAGCACGTTGCTCTCATCGGTGATGGCAACGGTCATGGCACGTGTCTCGGGCAGGATACGCCGGCACACCAAAAGCGCCGATTCCTGCGTCAGACCGCCCTTAATGTCCTCGAGCATGGCCGAGGCAACCGAGAGCGTCTCCTCGGTGTACTGGGAGCGTACCGAATCGGGATTGAGCGTCAAATAGATAAAGATGCACAGGAAGATGCACAGCAGCGCACAGGCGATCACCGTGGCAATCGGCTCAATGCCAGTCGCCAGGGCAAAGATAAAGTACACCAACACGCAAACGGCGCAGACAACGGCGATGATGCGAAAGATTGAAATTGAATTATCGCGCTGGGCGCGGCGGTCGATCATTCAGCCCCCTCCAGGATGCTAATCAGTTGTGCGTCGCGCCAAAGTTCGTCCATGATCTTGGGCCAGAAACTCTGAAAACGCAGGTAGCTTGCGGCGTTTTGGCGGGCATAGGTCTTAGCCTCGTCAATACCATGACGCCAGATGCGCAGATACCCCTCGTGCTCGCGAGTAAACATGCTGCGAACCATGGCGGTCTTGCGCACGCGGTCGTCGAGCTCGCGCGAGATCCACGGACCCGGATAGGGCATGAGTGATGCGGCCGTAACCGGAATGAGCTCCTTTTGGTGCGCAGCGAACGTCAGCTTGGCCCGCTCGTAGTACCAACGGTACACGTCCTGCATAAAGCGCGGCGAGCGCTTCTCGGACTCGGGCGGCAGGTGGCGCACGGTCCACTCGTTATCGAACCACACGTCATAGCCAAACATGCGCATGTTAAAGAGGTAGTCCAGATCCTCGCCGCGGGTGATAAACGGGTCGAAGGCCACGCGCGTAAAGGCGCGGGCGTGCAGGGCCATCAGGCCGCCGCACACGTAATTGGAGCGCGAGATGCGGGTGCCCGAGAGCGCCTTTTTCATCCAGCGATTGAACTCGATACGCTTGGTCCACCAGCGATGGCAAATGCCCACTTTGTCCGTGGGAGCCAGCGGCGACCCGTCGCGATCGTAAAAGTATCCGCTCTTGACTAAAATCGGCAGGCCCTGACGCGTCTGTTGGCCCAGCGCATAGGTCGCACGCTTCATAAAGTCGGCATCGATGACGGTCTCGTCGTCATCCAAAAACACGACCGCGTCGTGCCCCAGCACCGCCGCGCAGGCAAGACCCATGTTGCGGATGGCGCCGTAGCCGCGCAGGCTCACGCACTCGCCCGAGCCTTTGGGCGCGATCTGTGCCACGCGGTCGGCAACACGCGAAGCCTGAGTATTAGTAACGATGGTGACCTTAAGTGTGGGATGCGCATTAACGATTTCGTGCACGCGATGGGATACGTCGGCCGTGGCAGAAACCGGACAGACCACCAAGAGAATGATGCGCGGAATGTCGCGCACCTGTTCGAGCGAAGTCAGGCAGCGATCGAGTTCCGGGTTGGCGGCATTGAGCGACGTCGAGTGATCGTAGGTGCCGGGAGCGTTTGCTTGGGTATCATCGCCCGCCCAATATGTTGGGATCACAACCGTGGCGTTCATACCTTTACCCTCCTTGCAACACAAAAACGGGGCGCCGCCAAACACAGGCGACGCCCCGCGACCTAGCTGGTTCCATCATACCCACTTGGGCTAAACATTGTTCGGAAGTCAGAATGATTTATGCGGCTACTTCCAAAAGAGTACTGCAGATAGGCACAAATGCTGTACTGAGCCCGGTTGCCTTACGCCGCCGCCTGAGCCATGCGGGACAGACGGACCAGCAGCACAAAGCCAACAACCAGCAGAACGCCAATAGAAAGGACGCCCAGCGACGGGTTGCCGGTCAACGAGGTGACAACCGATACCAGGAAGGTGCCCATAACGCTCGCGTAACGACCAAAGATATCAAAGAAGCCGTAGTACTCGTTGGACTTTTCCTTGGGGATGATGCGGCCAAAATAGCTGCGGCTGAGCGCCTGCACGCCACCCTGGAACAAGCCGACCAAAATAGCGAGCACCCAAAACTCAAAGGCGGTCTTTAAGAAAAACGCGGCAAAGAGCACGATGCCCATGTAGGCGGCGACGGCCACCATGATCATGTTGAGCGTACCCACGCGACCGGCGAGCTTGCCGTAGATGATGGCGGACGGGAAGGCCACAAACTGCGTAACGAGCAAAGCCAGCACCAGTTGGGTCGAGTCGATGCCCAGAGCCGATCCGTAGCTGGTTGCCATGGAAATGACCGTGTGCACACCGTCGATGTAGAAGAAGAACGCGATCATGTAGACCAGCACGGTCTTGTTGTGGGCGATCTCGCGCATGGTGTGTCCGACCTCGGAGAACACGCCGCCCACGATGTGGCCGATGGTATCCTGGGGACCGCGCTCGCGACCGTACTTTTGCTTATAGGTGCGAATGAGCGGCAGGGTAAAGATGAGCCACCAGGCACCGGTGATGACAAACGACAGACGCGTTGCCAGCATGGTGGGGACGCCAAGAGCGGGGCCACCCATGATAAGTGCCAGGCAGATGATGAACGGCACGGTGGAACCGATGTAGCCCCAGGCATAGCCCGAGCTGGACACGGCGTCCATGCGCTCGTCGGTGGTAATGTCGGGCAGCATGGCGTCGTAGAACGTCATGGAAGAGTTAAGGCCGATGGTACACAGCACGTACACGGTCAAAAATGCCATGGCGGACATGGGGATAGCCTGTGCCAGGCAAAGAACCAGGCCCGTGAGGAAGAAGCCCAAGAAGAACTTGATCTTGTTGCCGGCGTAATCGGCAAGCGCGCCCAGAATGGGCATGAGCATGGCAATGACCAGCGAGGCAATCGTCTGCGCGTTGCCCCAGGCGACCACCAGGTCTGCCGAGGAAGCACCGGTATTAATTGCATTGAAGTAGATGGGCACCACCGAGGTATTGAGCAGCACGAGAGCCGAGTTGCCCACATCGTACATAACCCAGTTACGCTCGAGCTTGGTGTATTTCATGGACAGGGCCCCTTCGTATTCGCCCGATATGCAGTTAGTTCATCGTACCCCAATTGTCCAGAGGCGCCGGCAAGGATTCGGCAAAGGGGCACGCACGAGCCCTACTCCTCGCGGTCGAACTCTTCGTCGGCGCCGAGCACGCGACCGCTGTAATTGACGTGGTTGGTCACGGCTTCCATATCGCCGGTCTCGATAAAGCGGGCAACCGTGCACTCGTAATCGAGCAGCGCGCGGTCAAAGACCTCGGGGAAGCTCTCGTTCGAGACCTCGCCGGTAAAGGGGTTCTTCCATGCCAAGTGGTCCAGATTGCCGGTACGCTCGGGCAGCTCGGTCGTCACGCGGTGCGCAAGGCCGTCGAGCAGCGAATAATCGTGCACCAAGCCCTCGAGCAGGGCAATCGCGCGCGTCTTGGCCGAACCGGCGGGCTCGATAGTGCGGTAGAGCAGCTGCATGTCCGAGACGGCGCCGGCGTACTCCCCCGCCGGGATGTCAATACCGTACACGCGTCCGGCAACATAGCTCATCAGCACGCCGGCCACACGGTTGATGCGGTCGGTGGTGACGATCTCGCCCGCCGGCGGATAATCCTCGACCGTGGCCCCATCGCGCTTGAGCCGCAGCATCAGTACGTCCAGGTCGCTTTCGAGCACGGCGTGAACCTGACTGCCCGAAGCCTCGAGCTCGGGATCGGACTCGACAATGCCAAACTGCTGCTCGTAGACAAAGGGATGGGCATTGCGATCGAGCACATAGTGCGACAGCAGGCCCAGCGCAAAGGCGCGACCCAGATTGGCATCGCGCGGCTGCAGGTGCGACACGCCGTCGCGCAGGCACGAGAACTGGCGCGACATGCGCGAGCGGTGCATGACCTGAGCAAGCGACATGCAGTCGGAGATGCGCGGCGTGAGCATGTGGAAGAAAAACGGGTCGGGACCTTGGTTTCCCAGGATAAAGGCGATGCGCTCCTCATCGGACGTGATAACGCCCTGCGGAAGACGGTCGATGCTTTCCTCGCCAAACAGATGATGCGTAATGAGCGCGGGCATAATAATCCTTTCGATTTCATTCGATGCAATCCATTATGCCCACCGCACAGTCATGCCAAACCTGCAACGGCAAACGATGACGCACCGACCCTTACGCAAGCCCCAAGTGCGATTTGACCTCGGCAGCGCGACGGCGGGACACGGGCACCGTCGAGCTCACACGGTCGAGCCTGAGCTCCATCAGGCCCGTGGAGCCGATCTCGACATTATGCACGTCTTCCAAATTAACCAGATAGCTGCGGTGGACGCGGATAAAGCCCTCGGAGGCCAGGCGACGCTCGAGCGAGGAAATCGACTCATTGATCAGGTACGTCCCCTCGGCGCAGACGGCGTTGCAAAAATCGGCGCGCGCCTCAAAGTAGCAGACATCCGCCACGGGAATGAACACCTTTTTGCCCCCGCGATCCACCGTCAGGCGCAAAGGCTGGCGCGGAGCATGGACGACACGGCGAGCACCCAGGGCAGTCTCGATCTTGTCGAGCGCCTTTGACAGGCGGGCATCCTCGACCGGTTTGACGACGTAATCGACAGCATCGAGGTTATAGGCATCGGCCGCATACTCGGCAAATGCCGTCACAAACACCACGACCGGCGGCCTCTTTAGGTTTTGCAGGGTCTCGGCAAGCTCAATTCCCGAGCGACCGGGCATGGTAATGTCTAAAAACAGCACGTCGGGCTTGCTCGACAGAATCAACTCCACGGCTTCGGTGACATTGCCCGCCTCGGCAATCTGACCCACACGCGCATCCTTTTCCAACAGATAGCGTAGCTCAGCCCTAATTGGGGGCTCGTCATCAACCACCAGGATGTTCCAGCCTTCGGACATATGCGCTTCCCCTCTTTTTCTCTCAATCCAACCGCGTGCTACACCGTCAACGGCGCCGGCTCATGTGGCTCGCCGTTCAACTCAACGATGACCTGCGTTCCCACGCCCTCCTGAGACTTCACGCGCATGCCAGAATCTTCTCCGTAAAAGAAATGGATGCGCTGAAGCACGTTGAAGAGCGCCAGGCCGCAACCTCGCTTGACGGAGCCGTCGGCGGTAATGCTCTCGGGCTCCTCTCGGCGATGCTGCTCAAACAGATGCGCGCAGACTTCTTCGCTCATTCCGATGCCGTCGTCTTCGACGATGATCTCCAAGCCGTCATCGGTCTCGAAAGCCCTAACACGAATAGAAAGCGGCTCGATCTCGCGCTGCGCATGCTTGATGCAGTTTTCGAGCAGCGGCTGCAAGATAAACGGCGGCACCAGACTGTCGCGCACCTCAAAGTCGATGTCGACCGAGACGCGCAGACGGCCGTCGCCATACCGGGCCTGCATAAGATTGATATAACGAGTGCCCTGTTCCACCTCGTGCTCGAGCGTGGTGAGCGTATCGGAGTCAGAAAGCGTCTGACGATAGTAGTTGGAAAAGTCGATCAGCAGCGATCGCGCCTTGTCGGGCTCGGTTCGAACGAGCGACACGATAGTGCTAATGGTATTGAACAGAAAATGCGGGTCGACCTGCGACTGCAGGGCGCGAAGCTCAACGCGGGCCGTGAGCTCGTCCTGGCGCTCGAGCTCAAAGCTCGCGAGCTGCGTGGAGATGAGATCGGCAAAGCCCGAGGCCAACGCCGTCTGGCGCATATCGATGCTGCTCAGGCGGGGATAGTACAGCTCGAGCGTACCCACGCAATGTCCGCGCACGGTAAGCGGCGCGACGATGCCGGCGCGCAGGCGGGGAAAATAGCCGCCCGTCTCATTGGATGTGTCACGCGAAAACACGCTCTGCTCGCCCGTCTCAATCACACTGAGCGTGGTCTTGAGCACGACCGGGGTGCCGGCAGGGCACTTTGCCGAGTCCTCGCCCCAGCTTGCCAACACCTGTTTGCCATCGGTAAAGCAGATGGCAGAGGCGATGGTCTCGGAGAGGATGATTTTAGAGGCGCCCAGGGCCGCTTCGGGCGTAAGGCCGCGCGACGTGTACGCGAATATTTTTGATGCGATGGCGAGCGTACGGTCGGTTGCGCTCGATGTGAGGTCGTCGGGGACCACAAAGACATACGAGAAGAAGAAGCACAGCATGACCAAGCCGGCAATAACGACAACGCCCGGAACGGGATTGGGATTATCGGTTAAATCCCAGATAAGCAGCAGGATAAGCGCCGGAACGACAACACCGAGCAGGATGGCCTGGACCACATGCTGGGCCGTACGAAAGACCTTGGTAGAGTTGTAGCTCTTGCCCAGAATCAGCCTGTTTAAATCCATCGTCATCCCCTTTTATCTACCGCACCCATAGCAATAAAGAGGGCCGCAAGCGACCCTCTCCATTGCATTATGCAATCAAATACTGTGTTTTACATCCAGTCGTCGATGAACGGTAGTTTAGGCGCTGTATTTGTTGGCCTCGCCAAAGGTGCCCGCCTCGACAATCCAGCCGTCCTTCATGATGACGTCCATGTTGTCGGTGTTGAGCACGTGGATGTCGGCGGCGACGTCACCGTTGACGACCAGCAGGTCGGCGCACTTGCCGGCCTCGATAGAACCGGTCTCGTCCTCGATGTGGCACATCTTGGCACCGTTGAGGGTGGCGCAGGTGATGGTCTCGACCGGGGTGAAGCCGATCTTGTCGACGAACTCGTACATCTCCTCGATGGAGCAGGTGCCGTACGGGGTGACGAAGGAGAAGGAGTCGGAGCCGATCGTCATGACGACGCCGCGCTTCTTGGCCTCG
>DBEYTJ010000217.1:0-1236 GCA_048181065.1 Collinsella sp. | reverse complement strand
CCGTCGCAGGACGGCGCCGCGACGGTCGACGCCACCACCCATGTCACCCGCGCCGGCGGCTGGGTCGTCGCCTCCGAGACTTGTGCGCTCGACATTGTGGGCGCCGAGTACGTCCGCGACGTCCGTCCCGGTGAGATTTTGCGCATCAGCGCCGAGGGCCTTGTGTCCGAGCAGGGCGTGCCTGCCGCCGAAGAGCCTGCTAACTGCATCTTTGAGCAGGTCTACTTCGCTCGCCCCGATTCCATCATGAACGGCAAGAGCGTCTACGCCTGCCGTTATGACATGGGTCGTCAGCTGGCACATGAGGAGCCCGTCGAGGCCGACCTGGTCATCGGCGTGCCCGACTCCGGCCTGCCGCCCGCGGAGGGGTATTCGCACGAGAGCGGCATTCCCTTTGGCGAGGGCCTCATCAAGAATCGCTATGTGGGCCGTACGTTTATCGAGCCTACGCAGGAGCTGCGTGCCATGGGCGTGCGTATGAAGCTCAACCCGCTGCGCGACAACATCGAGGGCAAGCGCCTGGTCGTCATCGACGACTCCATCGTGCGCGGCACCACCATGGTGCAGCTCGTCAAGATGCTACGCAACGCTGGCGCCAAGGAGATTCATATCCGCATCAACTCGCCCGAGGTCATCTGGCCGTGCTTCTACGGCATCGATACCGACGTGCAGTCGCAGCTCATCAGCGCCAACAAGACGGTCGACGAGATCTGCGAGTACATTGGCGCCGATTCGCTGGCCTTCCTTTCGGTCGAGGGCCTGTTGAAGGTCATGCCCAAGGGCGGTTACTGCGATGCGTGCTTTACCGGACGCTACCCCGTGGCGATTCCCGAGAGCTTTGGCCGCGACAAGTTTATGGAGGGCTTCAAGCCCCGCAACCTGGACAAGCCGCTGCACTTTGACGATGACGCCGTGGTCGAGAAATACGACGACCGCAGCTGGGAAGAGGAGCACGGCGAGGCCTAAAGCCTGCCATGTAGGGACAGGTTTATTTTGGTAGGTTTTACCTGCTGTTTTGTTGATATGACGGCGCGTGCTGCTATGGCGCGCGCCGAAATGAACGCAACTATGAGCACCGTTTGGCGTCCGCGCGGCGCCACGGTAGTGGGAGAGGAAGGCTCAGATGAGCGACAGCAAGCATGTGACGTACGAGGACGCCGGCGTCGATACCGCCGAGGGCGGCCGCGCCGTCGACGCTATTAAGCAGATGGTCAAGGACACCAACCGCCCCGAGGT
>DBEYTJ010000216.1:0-2174 GCA_048181065.1 Collinsella sp. | reverse complement strand
GTCGAGCCCCAGCCGCTTGGCCACCGCAGCAGCCACTTCCTCGCGGTCGCCCGTGAGCATGACGGTGCGCTTGACGCCGGCGGCGTGCAGGTCGCGGATCGTCTGCTCGGCATCGGCCTTTATGGTGTCGGCAATTACAATGTGGCCGGCATAGATGCCATCGACTAGCACGTGGAGGATGGTGCCGACGACCTCGCAATCGGGCGCTTCGACTCCGGCCGCGGCGAGCATCTTTGCGTTGCCAACGACGACGTGCTTGCCGTCGATGGTTGCCGTCACGCCATGGCCCGCGTCGTTGGTGGAGTCGCTTACGCGCTTGGGGTCGACCTCGCCCTGGTAGGCGACACGTACGGACTGCGCGATGGGGTGATCGGAGAACGACTCAGCAAGGGCTGCGACTTCGAGCAACGACTGCTCGGTATAGCCGGCCTCGGGGTGTACCGCAACCACCGAGAACGTGCCGTTGGTGAGGGTGCCCGTCTTGTCAAAGACGACGGTGTCCACGTCGGCGAGCGTCTCGAGGTAGTTAGAACCCTTGATGAGAACGCCCAGCTTGGACGCGCCGCCGATGCCGCCAAAGAAGCTCAGCGGCACGCTGATCACGAGCGCGCACGGGCAGCTGACGACCAGGAAGGTCAGGCCGCGCAGGATCCAGTCGGACCAGGCGCCGGTGACCAAGCCGCCGCCGAGCGCGAGTACCGCGGCAGCGCCGGTGACGGCGGGCGTGTAGATGCGGGCAAAGCGCGTGATGAAGTTCTCGGTGCGCGCCTTCTTTTCGCTGGCGTTTTCTACGAGCTCCAGGACGCGCGCGACGGTGGACTCGCCAAAGGGCTTGGTGGTGCGCACGTGGATGAGCCCCGTCATGTTGATGCAGCCGCTGATGATATCGTCTCCGGTTTTGGCCGGGCGGGGGACCGACTCACCGGTAAGGGCGGCGGTGTCGAGCTGGGTTTCGCCTTCGACGATGACGCCGTCGATGGGCACGCGCTCACCGGGCTTGACCACAATCACGGTGCCGACGGCGATGTCATCGGGGAAGACCTGTTCGAGCGTGCCGTCGGGTTGCTCGACGTTGGCGTAGTCGGGTGCGATGTCCATCATGGCGCTGATCGATTTACGGCTTTTGCCCAAGGCGTATGCCTGGAACAGCTCGCCGACCTGGTAGAACAGCATGACGGCGGCGCCTTCGGCCATGTGCGGGTCGGTATCGGGGAAGAGCACCATGGCAAACGCGCCGATGGTCGCGACTGCCATAAGGAAACTCTCGTCGAAGGCCTTGCCGCGGCGGATGTTATTGAATGCCTTTTGCAGCACGTCGTAGCCGGCAATCAAAAACGGTATGAGGAACAGCATAAAGCTGGCGTAGATGTCGCCCGGGGTACCGAATGCGGCGGTGAAGGTGCCGAACTCATCGAGGGCGTACACCACGGCAAAAATGCCCAGCGCTACCAGGATGCGGTTGCGCTTATGCTCGAGTGACTCTTTCTTCTTGCGCTTCTTCTTTTTCTTCTTGGGGTCGGCGGTGGCCATGACTCGTATCCTCCCATTTGAATGTATGAACACTCGCTCATATAATTTCGCGAGCAAAGGCCGCGGCAATCGCGGCCTTGCAGGTTGGCGTAAACCTGGGCTAGAGAATGATCTCGCAGTCCGGCTCGGCGTCGGCCGTAAACTCTACAACGCGGTTGAGCACCTCGTCGAACTCAGCATCATCAGCCTCGAGCGTCAGCTTCTGGGTCATAAAGTTGACGGACACGGATTTGACGCCCTCGAGCTTGGCCAGCTCGTCCTGAAGCTCGCGCGCGCAGTTGGCGCAGTCGATCTCGTCGAGTTTAAACTGCTTTTTCATGGTGGGTTCCTTTCTCTGTATTTGCGGCTTGGGTGCAGGCCGCGCTGGTACCGTGGTTGGTCGCTATTCGCAGATGTGGCTCATGCCTTGGTTGAGCATGGTGTAGACGTGGTCGTCGGCGAGCGAGTAGAGGATATTGCGCCCGTCGCGCCGGAATTTAACCAGGTGCGACTGCTTGAGTGTGCGCAGCTGGTGCGACACCGCGGACTGCGAGGTTTCGGTCGCTTCGGCGATGTCTGCCACGCAGAGCTCGCGGCCCATGAGGGCATAGAGGATCTTGATGCGCGTGGTGTCGCTGAAGACCTTGAACAGGTCGGCGAGGTCG
>DBEYTJ010000215.1:0-1134 GCA_048181065.1 Collinsella sp. | reverse complement strand
TTAAGGCCAACGCGCGCGAGCTCATCGCGGCGCACGTGGCCCCGGTGTGCGAGAACCTCGACTTTGAGGTCTTTACCGACGAGAAGTGGCTCGAGTTTATTCTGGGCCAGCTCATTCAGAACAGCATTAAATATGCGCGCGCGGATGGCGCAAAGATCGTGTTTTCGGGTGCGTTGCTGGACGAGGGCCTGGCAAGCGAGCGCATCGAGCTTACCGTCGCGGACAACGGCTGCGGCGTGTGTGCGGCAGACCTGCCGCGCGTGTTCGAGAAAGGCTTTACCGGCGACAACGGCCGCACCACCAAGCGCGCAACGGGCATCGGCTTCTACCTGGTGGCGCGTCTGTGCTCCAAGATGGGCATCGACGTCACCGCGGCATCGGAGCCGGGCGAAGGCTTCGTCGTAACATTCGCCTTCTCAACCAACAAGTTCCAATATTTCGAGTAGTCGGGCCGTCTTGCGGTGCGGACGGCAATGTTCCCGAACGTGAACACAACTATGGGGGCTCAAATGAATCCCCCATAACAAAAACGTGTCGCCCCAAACAAAACGTGCCGCCCCAAACGGGGCGGCACGCCATTTTTCCATCAGACAACTCGTTGAAGCAAGGCTGCGAAGGCCGCGGGGCCGGGAGGGGTTTCCTAAGGGCACATCCCGCAGCCGCAACGCGGCGAGGACGTGCCCGTGGAAACCCCGCAGGCCCCGCGGCCGGTGGGAGCAACGCTACTTCACGACCAAGATGTCGCAGTCCGTATTGCGCAGCAGGAACGTCGAAATCGAACCCAGGAGCGCATACTTGATCGAGGACAGGCCGCGGGCGCCGCAGAGCACCAGGTCGGGTTTGACCACGTCGAGCATCTCGTCCTTGAGCGTCTCGCGAATACGGCCGGCGCGAATCATGACCTCGACCTCGGGAATATCGGGATTGGCCTTGGCCTCTTCGAGCTGCTTGGCAATGGAGTTCTTAAATGCCTCCTCTAGGCCGTTGACCAGGTCGACCGGATAGGAACCGGCGCTCTCGAGCGCCGTGGAATCGATAACGTGGCCGATGATTAGCTTGGCGCCGTTGTTCGCGGCGACCTTGATGGCGCGTGCGAGCACAAAATCCTGCTGCTCAGTACCGTCGAGTGAAACA
>DBEYTJ010000214.1:0-9274 GCA_048181065.1 Collinsella sp. | reverse complement strand
TTGGTCGCTTGCCATCGAGGAACAGTTCTACCTGATTTGGCCGCCACTGCTGTTTGCCATGGTATCCATGCATGTGAGCAAGCCCAACACGCGCCGCGTGGTTCTGGGCCTTGCCGCGGTATCTGCCCTCGCCATGATGGTACTCTACAATCCCGCCGCCGACCCCAGCCGCGTGTACTACGGCACCGACACCCGCGTGTTCTCGCTGCTACTGGGTGCCTGGATGGCCTTTATCCCCGATCGCGACCTGGCGCCGGTGCGTCTCGCTCATCGTTTGGGGCTCAATCGCCTGGCTGGCGCCGCCAAGCACGGCAAGAAAGCCGAGGACAAGCCTGACAAGAAGGCCGACGAATCAGCCGATACCGCCCTGGCACAGCCGAGCGCCCTCGTGCGCTTTTGGTCCTCGCCCGCATCCATCGATGTCTTGGGCGTCGTGGGTCTGGTTGGGCTTGCCGCCATGGTCGCACTCACCAACGGCTACACCGCGTTCCAGTATCGCGGCGGCACGCTGTTATGCTCCATCCTCACGCTCATGGTCATCGCAGCCTGCGTGCAGCCCCAGGGAATGGTTGCCCGCGCGCTGTCCGCCGAGCCGCTCGTGTGGGTTGGCAAGCGCTCGTACAGCATCTACCTGTGGCACTATCCACTGCTGCTGCTCATGAACCCGGTCGCCAACATCAGCGATACGCCCTGGTGGCAGTACATCTTGCAGGTACTTGTGGTGGTCGCCGTAGCCGAGTGCTCCTATCGCTTTATCGAGACGCCGTTTAGGAAGGGCGCCTTTGGACGCACCGTTTCCGAGCTCCGCGAAGGCACCACCACGCCCGCAAACTGGGTGCGCGCGCATATTCCCGTGTGCGCCGTTTGCGGCGTCGTGCTTGTCGTGGCGCTGGGTGGTCTGGTCTTTGTGCCCGACACATCCGCGCTGAGCGGCGAGGGCGCCGAAATCCTAAACAAGGAAGCCAAAAATGCAAAACCCCAGGACCAGCAGGCGGCCGATGACACCGACAAGGACAACGACGGCTTCCCCGACGGATCCTACGACCTGCTGATGATCGGCGACTCCGTGTCGCTGCGCGCCGTCGATTCCTTTGACGGCGTGTTCCCCCACAGTCACATCGATGCCGAAAAGGGCCGCCAGTTCGATGCGGGCCGCACAACATTTGAGGGTTATATCCAGCAGAACCTCGCCGGCAAGATCGTAGTCTTTGCGCTGGGCACCAACGGCCTGGTGACCGATGCCCAGATTGACGCCATCATGGCCGATGCCGGCAATCAGCGCACCGTCGTATTTGTAAACACGCGCAGCCCGCAGCCATGGGTCGGCGCCACCAATCAGGCCATCGCCAACGCCGCCACGCGCTATAAAAACGTGCGCGTTATCGACTGGTACGGATATAGCGCCAACCGCAACGATCTGTTCGACGGCGACGGCACGCACCTTTCGAACGCGGGCGTGGCCGAGTACCTTAAGCTCATCCACGATGCCGTCAAGAAGGACCTGCCCGTGCATCCCGAGGACCACGTTAACGATCCGCAGCCGGCGGCCGTCAAGTCCGCCGCCGACGCACTCGTCAACGCGCTCGCCTACAAACCGCACAAGCTAGGCACCGACAAGTAACACACTGTCAAATCCGCTTGCACCCGGAGGGGGCCGTCGGCCACAACCGACGCCCCCCTCCGGCAGTTAGGGACGTTCCTTATGTGCCGACACTTAGGGACACTCCTGACGCGGCCGATGAATGCCCTCCCGCGGCCGAATTCTGAGTTCCTCGCCACCCCGAGTGTCGTCTGCAAGCCCCGCACCCGCAGCAAACGCCCCCAGATTGCTCTTTTCGAGCCGGCCCCAAGGGGCCGCGGGCAAAAAAACAGGCCGCAGCCCATGGCGGCGGCCTGTTTAGAGCCCAAAAGAGGTGCTACGCGCTGTAGCCCATCGCTTGCAGCACAAACATGACGACCGTCAGCACCGTAATCACGCCGATTGTCGCCCAAGTGAGCACGTTCCATACGCGGCCGTTGCGGTTAGCGCCCATAATGTGTCGATCGGCGGCGATAAGCACCTGGAACACCAGAACCACAGGCAAAAGCACACCGTTGATGACCTGCGAGGTCATCATAATCTGGAACAGATCGACGCCGGGCATGAGCACCAACACGGCAGAGATGCCAATGATGGCCGTAATGATGCCGCGGTAGACCGGGGCCTCGTCCCAGCTGCGATCGGCGCCGCGCTCCCAACCAAAAGCCTCGCAGATGGCACTCGACGTAACGCCCGGCAGCACGCAGGCAGCCAAAAAGCTCGCTGCGACCAGGCCCGAGGCAAACAGCACCGTGGACCACTGGCCCGCGATGGGCTCCAACGCGCGGGCGGCGTCGGCAGCATCGCTGATCTGAATACCCGCGGGGAACAGTACCGTACCGGTCGTGATGATAATAAAGCCAGCAATGACATCGGCGGCGATCGAGCCGCTCACGGTGTCGATACGCTGCAGCACGATATCGTCCTCGCCCGCATTCTTATCGACCACGTTGTTCTGCGCCAAGAAGATCATCCACGGCGCGATGGTGGTACCGATCGTTGCGACCACAAGCGACACGTAGCTGGGGTCATTTTGGATGTTGGGCACAACCAGGTCGACCGCCACCTCGCCCCAGCTGGGACCAGCCATAAATGCAGCGACAATGTAGGTCACAAACACGCAGCTCACCAGCAGCAGAATCTTCTCGATGCGCTGGAAGCTGCCCGACATGGTAAGCATCCAAACCAGCAGCGCCACCAGCGGCACCGAGATACTCGCCGGAACACCAAAGAGAGCAAGGCCGCTCGCGATACCCGCAAACTCCGAAATAGTCACGGCCGTATTGGCGATCAGCAGCGCCGCCATGGCCAGCACGCTCCTGCGCACGCCAAAGCGTTCGCGGATGAGCGACGCCAGGCCCTTGCCTGTGACGCAGCCGCAACGCGCCGCAGTCTCCTGCGTCACGATAAGCAGCACGGTCATGACAGGAAGCATCCACAGCATCTTGTAGCCATAGCTGGCACCGGCGCTGGAATACGTGGCGATGCCGCCGGCGTCATTACCCGAAAGCGCCGCCAGAAGGCCAGGGCCCATGGCGCCAAAGATGGCCGCGATGGTCAGCTTTTGCTTGGTGCTCGCCTTTTGCTTCGTGTTTTGCACGCGACCACCTACCCCATGACCGACATGGTGAGCAGCACTGCGGCGATGCAGTACGCCACGCATGAAATCATGACGGCAATGACGTTCATGGCGGTACCCGACGTATTGAGGTCGTGCTCGTCACGCCAGAACAGTACCATCAGGTAAATCACGGCGCTCATGTTGCCAATCAGGCAGACGATGGCCGCGATGTTAAAGCAGCCGGTAAAGAGCTGTTCTTCAAACATGGGCGCGTCGAGGAACGCAGCGGTGCGCACCAGCTGGGCGCACAGGTAGGTCACGAGCGACAGAATCAGGCCCATGCCCGTGCTCTGGAAGAAGAACCCCAGATACGGCTTGGGCTCATCGTCATGGCCGTCGTACTCCAGGAAGTAATTCTTGACGAACGACACCATGCGCGAGGCAGCCAGCAACACGAGCGGCATGGCGCACATGGGGAACACCACCAGATGCGCGGAGCCCAGCGCCGTCCCCAGCACTGTTGCCATGATGCACGAGGCAATGCCCCACACGACAACCCAGTACTGGCGATGCACAAACCAGCTGAGCACATTCGTCGAGTCGTCGGACGCGCTATCGCCCGAACCGACGCCTGCGATCTGCAAGTCTTCCTGGTGCTCCTCGGCGATAACGTCCATGGCGTCGTCAAAGGTCACGATACCCAAGATGTGACGGTTCTCGTCGCAAACAGGAATGGCAACCAGGTCGTACTTGGTCATCTCGTCCGTTACGTCTTCCTGGTCGTCGTCGGGCGACACATAAACCAGGTCGCGATAGGCCAGCTGGCCCAGCGTGGCGTCGCGGTCGGCCACGATAAGCGTGCGTAGCGAAAGCACGCCGGTGAGCATGCCGCTCGGGTCCTCGGTATAGACGTAATAGACGCTCTCGAAGTCCTCGTCGAGCTTGCGGATCGCCTCGATGGCGTCAGCGACCGTCGCCGTGGCAGGCAGGGAGACAAACTCCGAGGTCATGATGCGACCGGCGGTGTTGTCCTCATAGCCCAGCAGGTTACGAATCGCCTTCTCCTCCTGAACGCCCATCAGGCGCAAAAGCTTCTCGGCCTTCTCGTAATCGAGCTCGTCGATCAGGTCGGCGGCGTCGTCCGGGTCCATCATGGCCAGCATCGACGATGCGTCCGTATCGGACAGGCCCTCGAGCATCTCGGTCATAAGCTCGTCGTCGTCGAACTCCGAGATAGCCTCGGCGGCCTGGGCGGTGTCGAGCTGCGCGAACACCTGCGCACGCAGGCGCGGGTCGAGCTGCTCGATAATGTCGGCAATGTCGGCAGGGTGCAGCTCGCCGAGCGTCTTGTGCGACACCGACAGCTGGATGTTTTTAGTCGAACGGTCGAGCAGGTCCATGTAGGACCAGGCGATGATATCCTCGCCGAGCGGTTTGCCCAGGTGCTTCATAAAGCCCTCGACGACATGCTCGAGTGCGGGGCTGATCGCGCGCACCAGACCGCGGGCGCCAACTTCGGCACCCAGCAGGCGCAGCTGATTTTCGCCCGACATGGAAAACTTGATGTCGTTTACGCGCACGACCTTCATGCCCTGCGTGTCGACAATCTGCTTGTTGAGCACGTCGCGGGCGAGCAAGAGTTCGGTCGGCTGCAGGTACGAAAAACGGATTTCGGTGGCCGGCGACTTAAGGTGCACACCCGTCTCGTCGATACGGTCGACCCATTTGCGCCAGCTGATCATAAACGGCGTCTTGCCGGGTCCGCGGAACGCGAGCGACGTCACGTGCGGAAAAACTTCGCCGGTAGCAATGCCAAAATCGTTCACAACGCCGAGCTTTTCGCCATCGACGTCCAAAACCGGCAGTTTGAGCATCTCACTCAGATAATTCACTGGTGCTCCCCATCATTATCCCTTCGGACTGCGACCATGCCGGCGCGCCGTCCGTGGACTTTTAGATATGTATACGCATGCGCGGGCGGCACGCCGCTCGGCGCTCACACCCCGTGCATGCGCAAGAAGCACCTGCATGGGGTCATCGACTGTATGGTCGAGGTTTGGATTTCACCTGCAACCTTTCTCTTGACCCTTGTTATCCGCAGTAACTATAGCATCAGCATCGCGCCGTGGCGCCAAATTTATGCTCCAAACATCGCAGGCATACCAAACGCCGACGCATCCGTGACATAGTCATTGGGGACGTTCTTAAATAACTAGTCTGTGGTGTCGTCATCTTCGGCGAGCTGGGGGAACACGGCGTTTTTGGGCATGGTGACCTTCGCCAGCGAGTTGAGCTTTTTGCTCAGCGATGCGTCCGTCTTGACCAGATCGCTCAACGTCACGATTTTGTAACCGTCGGCAATAAGCCCGTCGATAATCTGCGGCAGCGCCACGAGCGTCTGCTCGGCACATTCATCACTGTCAGTCAGCAGCACAATGTTGCCCGGCGTCACCGAATCGAGCACCGTCGAGACCTGCTCGTCGGCACCGTTGAGCAGCCAGTCGCCCGAATCGATATTCCACGAGACCACGGCAGACGCCAGGTCCATCGCATCAATCCAGTTTTGCTCGTCAAAGGCTGCGTAGGGAGCGCGCAAAAGCATCGTCTTCACGCCGGTCGCGGACTTGATCGCCTCGGTGCCCTTCGAAATCTGCTCGCGCACCGCGTCGCGTTCCTGGCCCTTGAGCGACTCGTCGCGGTAGCTGTTGGAGCCGACTTCGCACCCGGCATCGACAATCGCCTTGGCCGTGGCAGGCGAGGCCTCGGCCGCATCGCCCGACAGGAAGAACGTCGCGGTGACACCCTTTTCCTTGAGCACCTGCAAAATCCGCTTGGTCGCGCCGCTCGGACCCTCGTCAAATGTCAGGGCCACGTACTTTTCGTTGCCCTTGGGCGCTACGCTTGCGCACTCGACTACGCAGTCGGTGGCGGGCACGACCTCGCCGCGGTCCTGCGTCTTGCCCGACTGCTCGCCGACCCATACCTCGGAGCGGCCCTGAACGCCCCAGGTTTTGACATACTCAATGGCACCCGTGCCCTCGACCTTAAGCTTTGGCTCGATAGTCGTGGCCTGGACCTCGTGCTTTTCGTACACGTTGCGGCCATCCTTGACCGTCACCTTCTCGCCACCCGTAAGCTCGCGACTATCCCATTTGCCTTGTTTCACGCGCTTGCCGTCGACCTTCACCGACAGCTTTTCGCCGCCATGGCGCTTGAGCACGCTGTCGTCGACGGCCAGCAGATCGCCGGCGTCGTACGTTTCGGTCAGGCTTTGATCGTCGATAAGATTCTGCAACGTAGAGCCCACGCGCACCGCGGTCTTTTGCCCGTTGAGCTCCACGTCCACGCTGCGGTTGACGTAGCCCACGACGGCAGCGATAAACAGCACGAGCGCGCAACCCACGGCGATGAGCGCATAGGGCAGACGGGACGGTCGACGCGGCGAGCGTCCGTTGCCGATGCGCGCGCTGCGATCGCTAAACCCACGGCTATGGTTGAGGTACATCGCGCCGGGCTTACGGCGACGTCGACGCTGACCGCTGGGCAGCTGCCCCAGGTCGCGGCGCGCCGTCGGACGCGCACCCGAGCGCCCGTTTAAGTTAGATCCGTTTTGGCGCATATGCCCTCCCCCATAAACACAGCGAGCCGGAGCAACATGTCTCCGGCTCGCCTCCCATCATTTGGTACGTCGCTATTTGCTAGCTTTTGACGAGCCCCCGCTCGCCTTTTGATATTCGTCCTTAAAGGCCTTGAACATACCGCGCGTCTTGCCGAGCTGCTTGCCCAGTGCGCGGCTGCCCTTGTCCACGGCGACCGACCCCTTGTCATCGAGCACCTTGGCGCCCTTCTTGACCTTATCGCCCACCACGACACTGGCCTCGGCAGCCTTAGCGGCCGCGCCGCCCGAATACCCAAGCGTCTTGACCTCGTCCGAGACAATCATCGCGCCGTTCTCGTAGCCGCGCAGCATCGTCGGCGGCACCTGCGTGTCGCCCACCAACATGCTCGATGCGGCGCTGGCGGTCACATAGAACGTCTGCACAATGCCCGAGCGCGGCTTGAACTCAACGTCCGAGCAGTAGCCCACGACATCGCCCGATTCCGTGCGCACGTCCATGCCAACCCAGATGATGCAATCGTCCAGGTTAATATCGAGGCGCTTGGCCGCGGCGGCATCGTAGGTGCCCTTGACGTCGTCGACCGCGACAGCACCCTCATAGACGCCGATGGCATCGAGCGCCACAAACCGGTCGGGGCGCTCGATCATGCCCGCGATATCGGACTGGCGAACCATAAAGCCCACCACGCGCGTACCGCCCGGGGTAAAGACGGGAAAGTGAATCTTGCCGAGCTTTTTAGGGCTGCGCGGCGTGCCGTCCTTTTTGGTGCGCTTGTCTTCGGCAGGCTTACGATAAACCTTGACGCCGACAAAATCCCCTGCGCGCATTATGCCTCGGTCGAGGGCTCCGTGGCCTCGGTGCCGGCCTCGGTGACGTTCTCGACCACGACGTCGGCAGCGGGCGTCACGTTGCCGCCCGAGATGGCGTCGTTGAGCTGCTCGCGAAGCTGATCCATGCGCTCGCGGGCCAGGTCGACCTTGGCGCGCAGGTCATCGGTCTTGGCATCGACCATCGGACCAAAGTCGCTGACCGCGGCACGAGCCTCCTCGGCACTGTGCTCGTAGGTGTCACGCATGTTGTCCCAGGCATCGTTGGCGATATCGGCGGCCATGGCGCGGGTCTCGG
The DNA here is from genome assembly GCA_048181065.1 of Collinsella sp. Taxonomy (GTDB): domain Bacteria; phylum Actinomycetota; class Coriobacteriia; order Coriobacteriales; family Coriobacteriaceae; genus Collinsella. Next base: position 1,389 of record DBEYTJ010000214.1, on the reverse strand, counting down.
CACCCGAGCGCGGGGCCAGGGCAACGCCGATGATAGCGCCGGCGGCAGCACCAAAGAGCGCACCGGAGACAAAGCTGAAAGTCTTTCCCATGATCATTCCTCTCCTGCGGGCACCTCGATGCCCACCGTTTGAATGCTGTCCATTATACCCGCAGCGCAACACTTGCCGTCGCGCTCATCTGCGTACGGTAAAAGCGCAGGAATATGATGGTGATAAGCGAGCGAACCTACTCCTGCGGCATGGCAGGCATGGCCACCGTGGCGGCCGGGTTCTCGCCGGCGCCATCGACCAGCGGCAGGTTGCCCTCGTGCGCCGAGCCGGACGGAGCCGTTGCCGCACCGCCAAAGACGGCCGCGGGGGCCTCGTGGTTCTCGGCGACCGCGCCCTCGGTATCGATTGGCATCTGCGGCTCGTCGTCAAAGCTCGGGACGCCTTGGGGCTCCGCAGACTCGGGCTCAACGGGCGCCTCGGCAACGGGCTCAGTGTCGGCGTCGGCAGGAGCGTCGCCCTCGGGCACATCCTCGGCCACGTCCTCGCCGCTCGCAGCGGCAACGGCCTCGTGCGGGTCCTTGCCCTCGGCCTCGGCACGCATGCCCAGCACCAGGTTGCGCAGGCCCGCGACCGTGCCTTCCACGTCGGGGGCCGGCTGGTCGGCGTGCAGGTACGCCCAGTCCATCATAAAGGTCGCCGACGACAGCGCGCCAATGGCCAACGCGTCATCGGGACACGAAAGCTCAACCTCAAAGACGCGCTCGTCGTGCTCGCTCACGCGCGTGCGGCCGCACGAGATGCTGCCCGCAAGACCGGTCTCGTTCATGAGCTCGACCGTCACGTGCTCCAGCAGGTGGCAAAGCTCGGTCTGGCCCATGCAGTCCTGGAACTCGCGACCCGAATCGCCCAGGCACAGATGCTTGGCAATCGCGGGCACCAGGTAGTACACGCGCGCCGTGGCCTCGATATCCTCCGAGGTCATGAGCGGCATACCGGGGTTCACCAGCACGTGCGCGCAAATCTTGTCCTCGCTGACGGTGACCTTAAGGATGTTGAACAGGCCTGCCATAACTCTCCCCTACTCGTCCTTGCCCTACTCGTCGCCATCGTGCGGATCCACAGAGCCCGCACCCGACGCCGCCGGCTTCTCTGCCGAAGACTCGGAATCCTTCTTATCGGTTTCGGCCGGAGCGATCACGCGAATGAGCGAGATGCGCTGGCCACGCATCGACTGTACCTTGAACTTGTGCCCTGCGACCTCAAACACCTCTCCGATGTCGGGCACCGAGTCGCAAAGCTCCAAAATCCAGCCGGCGATGGTCTCATAATCATCGCTTTCCTCGAGCGGCCAACCAAGCTCAATCGCGTCATCGCACGAAAAACGCCCATCGACGAGC
>DBEYTJ010000213.1:0-2563 GCA_048181065.1 Collinsella sp. | reverse complement strand
TATGTTCCTGGTCGTGATTCAGCTCGGCGCCATTCTGGCCGTCTGTGTGCTGTTCTTCCATGAGCTCAATCCGTTCTCGCCCAGCAAGGGCAAGGAGGGCCGTCGCGACACCTGGGTGCTGTGGGGCAAGATTGTGCTCGGTTGCATTCCTGCGGCGGCGATCGGCCTGCCGCTCAACGACTGGATGGAGGAGCATTTCTACAATGCTCCCGTCGTGGCGCTGGCGCTCATTGTGTACGGCGTGCTGTTTATCGTGATCGAGAACTGGCGCGCGAGCAAGCGCGAGGAAATGGCCGTCGCCGGTTCGTTTGGTTCGCGTGCTGTGGTGTCGGGTGGACGTCCCGCCGGTGCGCACTTTGCGGCGCCCGCCGCGGCTACCGCTGAGGATGAGGACGATGACGAGGATCTGGACTTTGGTTCCATCACCACGCTCGAGGACCTGAGTTGGAAGACCGCACTGGGCATCGGATGCTTCCAGGTGCTCTCGCTGATTCCGGGCACGTCGCGCTCCGGTTCCACCATCATCGGCGGCCTGCTTTTGGGCTGCACGCGTTCGGTGGCGTCCAAGTTTACGTTCTTCCTGGCCATCCCTGTCATGTTTGGCGCGAGTGCGCTCAAGCTGGTCAAGTATTTCATCAAGGGCGGTACGTTCGGTGCCAACGAGGTCGCTATCCTGGGCGTGGGCTGCGTTGTGGCCTTTGTGGTTTCGCTCATCGCTATCAAGTGGCTCATGGGCTTCGTCCGCCGTCACGACTTCAAGTGCTTCGGCGTCTACCGCATCGTTCTGGGCATCGTGGTGCTTGCGTACTTCTTCGTCTTGGAGCCTATGCTCGGCCTGTAACTTAGTCGACGCTGCGCGGCGGTCAGGGCGACAACTTGTCATTCAAAGGGGGCGGCATGACCAAAAGGTCTATGCCGCCCCCTTTTCATGCCAATTTGTTCGCCCTGACCGTCGCTCGCTGCTGCTGCCATGACATCGGTGGTTTCGTGATTGTCAATAGATTGGTGCAGGCTAACCTGACCCCATTGCGCCAAATCCGCTGGGGCGGGCCTGACGGTGGCGCACGGAGTCGTGGTGTGATTTGCGTCGGTGTCCGCGCGGCTCGGTATACTGGTACGGCTCAAACTATGGCGCTGCCCGCAGGCGCGCCGTCCGTCAGATGAGGAGTCGCCCATGACCCAGCCCTTGCCCTGGGAAAAGAACACCGCGGTACCCGTGCCGCCCGCGCCGGAACCCGTGCCGCTCGATGCGTACACCGCCCCCGCCGCGCCGGAGCCCGAGCTCGTTCCGCTTGACATCTATGACGCTCCCGCGCCGGCACCCAAACCCGCCAAGCCGCTCGTCAACATCGACAGCCTTAATCCCGCCCAGCGCGAGGCGGTCCTGACCACCGAGGGCCCGCTGCTGGTGCTCGCCGGCGCCGGCTCGGGCAAGACCCGCGTCTTGACCTTCCGCATCGCACATATGCTCGGCGACCTGGGCGTTAAGCCCTGGCAGATCCTCGCCATCACGTTTACCAACAAGGCCGCGGCCGAGATGCGTGAGCGTCTGGCGGCACTCATTCCCAGCGGCACCCGTGGCATGTGGGTGTGCACCTTCCATGCCATGTGCGTGCGTATGCTGCGTGAAGACGCCGACCTGCTGGGCTACACCGGTCAGTTCACCATCTACGATGACGATGACTCAAAGCGCATGGTGCGCGACATTATGCAGGCGCTCGGTATCGAGCAAAAGCAGTTCCCCATCAACATGATCCGCAGCAAGATTAGCTCGGCCAAAAACGCCATGATCGGCCCCGAGGACATGCTCAAGTTCGCCGATAGCCCCAACGACAAAAAGGCCGCGCAGGTCTACCTGGAGCTGGAGCGCCGCCTGCGCGCCGCTAACGCGATGGACTTCGACGACCTGCTTGTGCGCACGCTCGAGCTGCTGCGCACCCGCCCCGAGGTACTCGACAAGTACCAAGAGCGCTTCCGCTACATTAGCGTCGACGAGTATCAGGACACCAACCACGTCCAGTACGAAATCGCCAACCTGCTGGCCGCCAAGTACCAAAACCTCATGGTCGTGGGCGACGATGACCAGTCCATTTATAGCTGGCGCGGCGCCGACATCACCAACATCCTGGACTTTGAGAAGGACTTTAAAAACTGCAAGACCGTCAAGCTGGAGCAGAACTACCGTTCCACGGGTCACATCCTGAGCGCCGCCAACGCCGTGGTGCGCCACAACTCTCAGCGCAAGGACAAGCGTCTGTTTACGGCCGAGGGCGATGGCGAGAAGATCCAGGCCTTCCAGGCGAGCGATGAGCGCGACGAGGGCCGCTGGATTGCCGGCGAGATCGAGAAGCTGCATGCCAAAGGCACGAGCTACGACGACATTGCCGTGTTCTATCGCACCAACGCCCAGTCGCGTATCCTCGAAGATATGTTCCTGCGCGCGGGCGTGCCCTACAAGATCGTGGGCGGCACGCGATTCTTCGACCGTGCCGAGATCCGCGACGTCATGGCCTACCTCAAGATGATCGTGAACCCGGCCGACGAGATGAGCGTCAAGCGCGTC
>DBEYTJ010000212.1:0-13078 GCA_048181065.1 Collinsella sp. | reverse complement strand
TACCTGGGAGTTCCAGGGCGACTGGTGGAATCCGGGCCTGTACACCATGTTCGAGATGCCTGATCTCTTTAAGATGGGCGACTGGTGGTATCTGGTGTTCTCCGAGTACAGTGATGGCAACAAGACCCGTTACCGCATGTCCAAGTCCATCAACGGTCCTTGGATTACCCCCGCTGACGACTCCTTCGACGGCCGCGCGTACTACGCCGCTCGCACCGCATTCGATGGCGAGCGTCGCGTTCTCTTTGGTTGGGTTCCTACGCGTGACGAGGGCGGCGACCCCAGCTCTTACCTATGGGGTGGCACCTTTATGCCCCTCGAGATCGTTCAGCGTGCCGACGGAACGCTCGGCACCAAGCTCCCCGACAGCATGCTTGGCGCCTTTGGCGAGGCTAAGGCAGTCGAGACCTTTGAGCTTTCCTGCGAGTCGGGCAAGGTCGAGCAGGTGCTCGCCGCAGATGCCGGCTCCACCTACTTGCTCGATGCCGACATTGAGCTCGGCGGTAACGCTGCCGGCTTCTCGGTCAAGTTCGCCGAGGACGCCGAGACCGGTCTTGCCTATGAGTTCCGCGCCAACCTGCGCGAGGGCAAGCTCGAGTTCACGCCGGCTCCCCAGTACCCGTGGTTCCAGGTCAACAACATGGGCCTCGAGCGTCCGTTGTTCTTTAAGGGCGAGGGCACTCACCATGTGCGTCTGGTCGTCGACGACGACATCGCGACCATCTTTGTCGATGATGTTGCGCTCAACGCTCGTTTCTGCAACAAGCAGGGCCAGGGTGTGGCGCTTACCGTCACCGACGGTGCGCTCAAGTGCGCAAACGCAACGATCGCGTCTCTGTAGCGGCAACGAGCCGTTTTATGATTTAGAAAAGGAATGGAGAGGAACATGGACTACAAGGCAGTGTCCCAGCAAGTCGTCGACAACGTCGGCGGACTGGAGAACATCGAGGGCGCCACGCATTGCGTGACCCGTCTGCGTCTGGTGCTCAAGGATACGAGCAAATACAACAAGGCCGAGCTCGAGAACATCGATGGCGTCAAGGGCGTGCTGTACAACAGCGGCCAGCTCATGATCATCTTTGGTACCGGTACCGTCAACAAGGTTTACGATGAGTTTATGGCTCTGACGGGCGTCAAGGAGATTAGCGCTTCCGAGGTCAAGGGTGCCGAGGCGGACAAGAAAGGCAAGTTCTTCTCGGTCCTCAAGGTGTTCTCGGACATCTTTATCCCCATCATTCCTGCCTTCGTCGGTGCCGCTATCATCATCGGCCTTAAGTCGTTGATCGTTGCCAACGGCCTCTTTGGCATGGAGGGCAGTCTCGCCGATCACAGCGAGTTCCTCAAGAACCTCGCAAGCTTCTTTGCCATTATCGCCACCACGTTCGACTACCTGCCTGTCCTGGTTATGTACAGCGCGGTCAAGCGTTTTGGCGGTAACCCGATCCTGGGCATCCTCGTCGGTATCGTCATGGTTCACCCGAGTCTTATGAACCGTAACACGTTCGTTATGGACCCGACGGGTGCTGAGTACTGGAACTTCGGTCCGCTATCCATTCCCATGGTTGCTTTCCAGGGCGGTGTGTTCCCTGCAATCCTGACTGCCTGGTTTATGGCCAAGGTCGAAAAGATTGCCCAGAAGTACATCCCCGAGGTCGTCTCGTTTGTCTTTGTCCCGACCGTTACCCTGATTCTTGCTAACGTTGCCCTGTTCACCGTGTTCGGCCCGCTCGGCAACCTGATCGGCGACGTCCTCGCTGGCGTAATCGATGTCCTGTACAACAGAATGGGCGTCTTTGGTGCCTTTGTCTTCGCCGCGTTCCTGCAGCCGCTCGTCGTTACCGGTACGCATCAGTTCATCCAGGGTATCGAGGCCAACCTCGTTGCCACGACTGGCTTCAACTACATCCAGGCCATCTGGTCGGTTTCCATCATCGCCCAGGGCGGCGGCGCCATCGGCATGTACCTCATTCACAAGAAGCACTCCAAAGAGCGCAACATCTGCATGTCGTCCTTTATTCCGACGCTGGTCGGTATCTCCGAGCCCGCTATCTTCGCTGCAAACATGCGCTATTCGATCATTCCGTTCATCTGCGCATGCATCGGTGCAGGCTGCGGCGGTGCCTTCGTGAAGTTCTTTGAAGTGCGCGCTATCGGTCAGGGTCTGACCGGTGTGCTTGGCCTGCTCATCGTTACGCCCGAGACTCTCGTGTGGTATGTGGCTGGTAATCTTATCGCCTTTATCGTGCCGATCTTCTTGATCTTTGCCTACAACAAGGCAAAGGGCGTTCCGACCACCGATGAAGAGGGCGCTGGTGCTGGCTTCGATGTCAGCTTCTAGTTGAGCCGTTCAGCGTAATGTGCGGATAAGTCCATTTGAGGAAGGGCGCTCGGCTCGTGCGAGTCGAGCGTCCTTCCCTATAGACGAGAAAGTCAATGGCGATGTTTAATCAAAAAAATAAGGTGACACGCGCGGACTATGATCAGTGGCGTGCCGGACAGGATGAGATGGCTGGTCGCATCGCGTCCGACCCCGATAGGCTCCTGTTCCATGTGGAGCCTGAGCTTGGCTGGCTCAACGACCCCAACGGTTTGGTTCAGATTGGTGATACGTATCACATCTATCATCAATACGATCCGTTCGATGCTGCGCATGGCGGTCCAGTGCTTTGGAACCATCTGACGACAAAGGATTTTGTGACGTACGAGAATCACGGCCCTGTGCTGTTCCCCGATTCCGATTTGGATTCGAACGGAGCGTATTCTGGTTCTGCCTTTGTACGCGATGGCAAGATTCACTACTTCTATACCGGCAACGTCAAGCATTTTGACCGCGATGATTACGACTACGTGTTGACGGGCCGTGAGCAAAACCAGATTCATATGGTTGCCGAGAATCCCGACGAATTGGGCGAGAAGTGCATAGCTGTTGGACCGGTCGATTACCCCGACGATATCGGTACGCACGTGCGCGACCCCAAGATCCTTGAGCACGATGGTATCTACTACATGGTTCTGGGCGCTCGTACGAAAGACGACCGTGGCTGCGTGCTTGTCTATACCTCGCGCAATCTTGAGGACTGGAGCTATGCGACGCGCATTGAGTTGGGCGAGAAGTTTGGCTTTATGTGGGAGTGCCCCGATCTGTTTGAGCTCGATGGCGAGCTTATTCTCGTTTGCTGTCCGCAGGGTGTGCCTGCCGATGGTTGGCGTTACCGCAATCCGCATCAGTGCGTGTGGTTCCCCATCGAGGCCGATTGGGAGGCGCCGAGCTTTAAAATCGTCGGGCAGGGCATGCCCCCGATGGTCGATGCCGGTTTTGATTTCTATGCTCCGCAGTCCTTTGAGGATGCTGCAGGCCGGCGTTTGATGATCGGATGGTCGGGTTGCCCCGATGCGACGGCAGAAAACCCGACGGTGGCGCGCGGGTGGCAGTGCGCGTTGACGGTGCCGCGAGAGCTGAGCATGCGCGATGGTAAGCTCTGCCAGCAGCCGGCGCACGAGATTGAGAGGATGCGCGGCGACTGCGTTCGCGCGACAGGCGGTGAAACCGTTGAGGAGCCGGGACGCCTGTTTGATCTTGTGGTTTCCTGTGAGGGCGCCAAGATGGTCGAGCTCGAAATCCGCAAGGGTGTCTTTGTACGTTATGCGGACGGGATGCTTACCCTCGACATGGGTGACGAAGGCTATGGGCGCGACCAAAGGTCGATCGAGCTCAGCGAGCTTCGCGACCTGCGCGTGCTTTCGGACACTACGATGGTCGAGATTTTTGCCAACAGCGGCGAGGCGGCACTTACGAGCCGTACCTATTCGCCGGCGGTTTCGGCGATGGGGTTGCATGCCGAGGGTGCGGCGTCGATGGATTTCTACCGCCTCGCGCATTAACCGTGCGTGGAGCACGATTGGACTTGCCGGGCGGAATGTGTCGCAGTTGCCGCAGCGAACTACCGTTTATCGCGTATAGCGACCGTTTGCGGGATAAGTAACACTCATTTATAAACCGTGTAAAATCTCAGTTAAGCACGGAGTTTTCCAGGGAGACGCTGTCCTTTGTTGTGTGCAAGGGGCGGCGTCTCTTTGGCGCTTGGACGCTGTTGTGCAACAGTGCGGCGGCGCGTGCCATGTATTGAAAAGCCAATGTTGAGATGGGTCGTGATAATAATGGGCAAGTACGTAATCGTGGTTGAGTCTGGGTCGGATGTGACGCCGGAGCTCTGTGAGCGCTACGGCATCGTGCGCGTGCCCATGCATGTCACGATTGGTGACGAGACTGTTGAGGACGGCTCGATCGATCCGCTCGAGATTTATTCACGCTGCAATGAGTTTGGCGTAATGCCCAAGACCAGCGGCTGTGCGCCTGCGGATTTTGCTCACGTATATGACCGTATCAATGCTGAGCAGCCCGACGCGACTATTCTGCATCTCGCGTATTCCGAGGCCACGACCTGCTCGCATCAATCGTCGAAGATCGCCGCCAAGGGTCGCGACTACGTCTACTCCATGGACACGCGCTTTGTCTCGGTGGGCCAGTCGCTCGTTGTCGTCGAGACCGCTAAGTATATCGAAGCCCATCCAGATGCTACCGTCGACGAGATCTTTGCTTTTACGAATTCCGTCATGGACCGTGTGCTGCTGGGCTTTGTTCCTACCGACCTAGCCTTCCTTAAGGCGGGCGGTCGTCTGTCCAACGTGGCATTCCTTGGCGCCCACCTGCTCAAGATTAAGCCCTGCATTGAGGTAACGGGCGGTAAGTTTGTGGCGACCAAGAAGTTCCGCGGCTCTATGCTCAAATGCGCCCGCGCCTTTATTGACCACATGGTTGCGAAGGGCGAGATCGACTACTCGCACATTGGCCTGGCGTATTCGGTGGGCCTTTCCCAGGAGCTGCGCGACGACATGGAGGTCTATGCGCACGACCTGGGCTTTAAGGACGTTACCTGGACTCAGGTCGGTGGCGTCATCTCGAGCCATTGCGGCCCGACCGCCTTCGGTGCGGTGCTCACGCTTAAAGCGTAAGGCCTGGCGTCTATCGATTTCTATTGCCTCGGCGGCGGGCGGGTTGCGACAACCTTCCCGCCGCTCTTGCGTGGGGCCAAATAGAACAACCCAATTGACCGCTAAACTGTTTCGCCATCATGCATATGGGCTAGAATGACTCTGGCATTTATGTAGCTAAAACCAATGAGAGGCAAGGTAGCGGGAATGGCTGAGATGACGCTCGAGGGTGTGGACGCTCGTCCCGAGGACTCTGCGTTTGCCCTGGGCCGCGTACATTCGATTGAGACGATGGGAACGGTCGATGGACCCGGCATCCGCTTTGTGGTGTTTGTTCAGGGCTGCCCCATGCGCTGTGCGTATTGCCACAACCCCGATACCTGGTCGGTTAACGGCGGCACCATGGTGACCGTCGAGCACCTGATGGACGAGTTCCAGAGCAACCATGAGTTTTACCGCAGTGGTGGTATTACGGTGTCCGGCGGCGAGCCGCTCCTGCAGCCCGAGTTTTTGGCCGACCTGTTCCGTGCAATGCATGGCAACCCCGACGGCCGCGTGCATACCTGCCTGGATAGCTGTGGCTACGCATTTGACCCCAACCACCCCGAGAAGTTCGATGCTGTGCTCAACGAGACCGACATGGTGCTGCTCGATATTAAGCATGCCGACCCGGTCGAGCATAAAAAGCTGACTGGTTGCGATCCCGCACGCATCTTGGCGTTTGGCGATGAGCTTGCCCGTCGCAAGATCAAGGTCGTTATCCGCCACGTGGTAGTGCCGGGCATTACCGATACGGTTGAGGAGTGCGAGGCACTCGGTCGTCTGATCGCTCCATGGCACAACGTGGTGGGCCTGGAAATGCTGCCGTATCACACGATGGGCGTCGTCAAGTATGAGCAGCTGGGGATTCCCTATAAGCTCGAGGGCGTTCCACAGATGGATACCGCGCGCATGCCCGAGCTGCGCAACGCCGTCATGACGGGCATGAAAAAGCGCCGCGCGGAACTCAAAAACGCCATCGGCTAGCGAGCCATTTTCAGGCACTCATTGGGGACAGACTTAAATGAGTGCCCCTGGGCACCAAGTTGATTGCCAAAGAGTCCCGTCAAGTTGCGGCGGAATAGTTTTTGTTTTTCGGCTAATGCCGCCCAAACAGGAACTATTCCACCGCAACTGCGTTTTGGGCGGAGATGCGCAACAGAATCATGCCATTTGGATAAATACGCTTGTGGTTTCTTTAAAGACACCTTAAACGCCGCTGAGTATCTTTGGAAAGAAATGCCTGCTCGGTATTATGCTGCTCGTATATAAACGGTAGCAGTCAGGAGACCACGTGCGAAACAACGCATCGCGGGACGAGTATGTGCCGCAGCATAGCAGCAGATATGAGACGAAGGGCACGTCTTCGCGTGGCCTTGCTGACGCTCGCATCCGCGTGACGAAGATTGCCGCCATTGGGATGCTAACGTTGGCGGTTATTATCCTCGGAATTACCGCCAAAACCTACGCGTCGGAGCGAATGGCACACTCAGATGCGTCAACGGTACAGATGCAAAACAAAAAGGTCTCTGAATCTAAAGCCACCGCAAGCCAAACCCTGTCGACAGCGAGCCTCAAGACGAGGCTTTCGAAGGCGGACTTTAACGATATTCCCTCAGGCGATACCGTGCAGACCTTCTCACTGGTTGATGACCAGATCCCCGCCCTGGAGGATGAGAGCCTCGCCGCGCTTCAAGATGCCCTGAGTCAGGCACAGGAGCTGGGCGATGTGGGCGTGGTGTTTTACGATCTGACGAGCGGCAAGGGCGTGACGTATGACGCGGACGCCGAGGTGTACGGTACGAGCAGTTATAAGGCACTCTATGCGTTGTACATCTGCGAATCCCTGGTCGAGACGGGCCAGGTCTCACTCGATGATTCCCTTGGCACCTATGGTGGCTACAACATGGGCTGGCAGACGGTGCGCGACCTGATCGAGGCCGCGGTCGTTAATTCGGACAACGATTCGTTTATTGCGTTACGCGCGGCGTTTGACCGTGTCGGTTACGAGGATTGGATTGTCAGTCTTGGCGTCGATTACGATACCGCACTCGATCCGATGAGTGATTTTCCCACCTATTGCCCGCGAACCTCGGCCAAGTTGTGGCGCGAGATGAGCGAGTATCTGAGCTGTGGCAGTGAGACCTCCCAGTGGTTATCTGAACTGCTGTCATCAACATCGCGCTCATTTATCCGTGACGGTATTGCGGACGAGCAGGTTTTGGTGCGCAACAAGGCAGGCTGGATTAGCGAGGATGGTTGCTATTCGACATGCGATGCGGGCCTTATCGACATCGATGGCCGTACCTATGTCATGAGCATCATGACATCGATGCCGTGGAGCGACCGCTCGAGCGAGGTTACGGCTGCGATTGCAAAGGCTCTGTTTGATACGCGAGCTGCGCTGGCCTAGCGTGTTCGTTTGACGAGGTCAAACAAAATGCTGGTACCATACCGTGGTTGAGAATTTCGTATAGGTTTGGGGAATGGCATGGCTACCATCGCGATTATCGGTGCACTCGAAAAAGAGATCATGCAGATTAAGGAAGAGTTGAGCAACGTTTGCATGGTACAGGAGGCGGGCTTGAACGTTGTGACCGGCGGGCTCGACGGCCTGTCGATTGTCGCCACGACGGCGGGTATGGGCACGGTAAACGCTGCCGCCGCAACACAGCACCTCATTAGCAAGTATGCTCCACAGGCAGTTGTGCTTTCGGGTATCGCGGGCGGTTTGAACCCCAAGCTCCATATCGACGACGTGGTCATCGGCAAACGCCTGCGCTATCTGGATACCGATACCGCGCTTATCGCCGAGTCTGCACCGGGGCTCGAGGAGTTTGGCTCGACGCCTGCGCTGGTCGATATTGCTGCCGATGTGCTTGCTGAGCGTGGCTTTGTCAACGCTTCGACAAATGCAGCCGCCTCGAACGAGGGCACAAAGCAGTTCCTGGTCGGCACGATTGCCACGGGTAACCGCTTTGTGACGGGCGCCGCTATGCGCAACGACGCTATCGAGGCGACGCATGCCGATTGTGTCGGCATGGAGGGCGCGGCAATTGCCCATGTCGCAACTAAAAATGGTGTCGATTGCTTGGTGCTGCGCGCTATCAGCGATAATTGTGACGAGGCGTACGATGCGATTTGCGACCGCGAGTTCGACCTGTTCGAGTATGCCCGTACCGCGAGTGGCATTACGCTCGATATCGTTCGCCGTATCGCTGCTATCTATTAGCGCGCTCTTTTTGTAAGAACCTACGACCAAGGAGTGTCCATGGCCGATTCCATTAACTACCAGCTTGCCAAGTTCGTTGCCAGCTATGGCAAGGTTTCACAGATTCCCGAGTCCACCTGCCCCGAGGTGAGCTTCGTCGGCCGCTCCAACGTGGGCAAGTCGTCGATCATGAACAAGCTTTTTGGCCGCAAGAACCTCGTCAAGGTTTCGAGCACACCGGGCAAGACGAGCAACATCAACTTCTTTGAGGCTGACGACGTGCACTTCGTCGACCTGCCGGGCTATGGTTTCGCCCGTCGTTCCAAGGCCGAGCGTGACCGCTGGGCCGAGCTCATCGGCGACTTCTTCGACTCCGAGCGCAGCTTTAACCTGGTTGTATCGCTGGTGGACATTCGCCACGATCCCAGTAAGCTCGACCATGACATGATCGACTACCTGCAGGGCAACGAGTTCAACTTTATCGTCTGCCTCACCAAGGCCGACAAGCTCAGCCGCACCCAGCAGGCCCGCCAGGCAGCAGCCATCAAAAAGCAGCTCAACGTCCCGGCCGAGAACGTGATCATCACAAGCTCCCAGACCGGCACCGGCATCGACGAACTCAAGCGCCGCATTGCCGAGGCTTGCCTCTAGTAAGGGCTCTTGGCAGGCAATAGTTTGCATCTATCTATATCACCCCAGTGATAGTTATTGGTAAACTATCACTGGGGTGATATTTTTGTTTGGAGGTCGATATGGAGCTTTGGCACGGGTCGGAGGTTGTTGTCGAGCATCCGTCGTTGGATAAATGCAGACAATTCAATGACTATGGGTGTGGGTTTTATTGCACGCCACATGAGGAAATGGCAATGGAGTGGGCATGCCGGACTGAGTCTGATGGTATCGCGAATCGATACGAGCTCGATATGGATGGCCTTGCGGTCTTGGACTTGGAGTCCGGGGAGTTTTCAATTCTCAATTGGCTTGCGATTTTGGCTAACAATAGGGAGTTCAATGTTTCGACACCGCTGGCGCGCGAAGGACTTCGCTATCTGCTGGATAACTGCCTGATTGATATTTCTCCCTATGACGTAATTCGAGGTTATCGCGCCGACGATTCCTACTTTTCGTTTGCAAGACAGTTCGTTAACGGCATGATCTCGCTTAGGCAACTGCAACTCATTATGCGTTTGGGCGATTTGGGCATCCAATACGCTCTTATGAGTGAGCGTGCGTTTTCAGCAATCAGATTCCGCGAATGGAGGCAGGCGTTGGGATCTGAGTATTATCCCAAGCGCTTTAAGCGAGAGCAGAACGCGCGGCGCAAGTACCTGGAAACTGTGAATGGATTCGACTCTGAGGGTGTCTACATTAGGGATTTAATGACAGGGAGGGTTGATTTAAATGATCCAAGAGTTAACGGATTGTGGGCCGAGTAGGACATACCCCGTCTACTACCTCGAGGATGCAATGAACAACCTCGGCGACTGCTTCGACTATGCCGTGAACGACTATGGAGCGGAAGGGTCCGAGGTCGCTGAACTCTTTTGCCTGAGCGGCGTAGCCCGTGAGTTTGAGCGTGGCAACGCATGGGTCGTATCGGGAAAATCGGGCGTTGAGCTATTCGCGCTTATCGCCGAAAGGTCGGGCTACCAATCAAGGCCGATGCCAAATCGAACCTACCGATTCGAAAAGACACCGGAATATTGGACAGGCTGGATATTGGCATACCTTCAGTGGCGCCTAGGAGAGCCTTTCGAAGACCTGCTGCATGTCGTTCCGTTTGACGCGCTGCACAACCTGTACTACCCCTGGCATGAAGCCTCGGAGGAACGCGTGGCGAGTCTTGTTTGCGATATGGCGAAGAAAACACCTCGTCAAACCAAGCTGGCGCTAGCAAGAAGGAGACTTAAGAAAACCCAACAAGACCTAGCATACGAATCAGGCGTATCGCTCCGCTCAATCCAAATGTACGAACAGCGCCAGAGAAACATCAACGAAGCCTCGGTCACAGCCGTAAAAGATATGGCAAAAGCCCTCCACTGCAACATCGAAGACCTCCTAGAACCAGTCTTCGAATACAAAGAAACAAACGCAGCGTAAACCAAGCACACAGCCGATGCCCGCCTCTAGGAAGTGCTCCAGCCTAGCAAGAGCCCCTACCAATAAAAAGCCAGATTATCAGCCCGGCGACTTTCCAGAGCGTAGGCCCCTGTAGTCGCCGCCGGCGAAGTTAACGTAGGGGAGGCCAGGGGCTTTGCCCCCAAATCTTTCCGCAGGACGGCAGGACCCCCGCCGCACGAAGTGCGCAGCGGGGGTCCTGCCATGTCCGAGGACGATTTGGGGGCAAAGCCCCTGGCCTCACCGGCGAGTATACAGGACGGCGACTACAGGTATTCGATCTGGGCGCCTTCCGTGTCGCACGTCAGAATATGCGTGTCACACTTAGGGAACTGCTCGCGCAGCTTGACCTGCAGGAACTTTGCCACGATAGTGTCGTCAGTCACGGCCATGAGGGTCGAGCCGGAGCCACTGATCCAGATGGTCTTGGCACCTCCGTTAAGGCAGGTGTCGCGCACGGCGTTGTAGTCGGGGATGAGGCGGCGGCGATAGGGCTCCTGGATGCGGTCGTCGTTGGCGGCAGCAATCAGGTCAAGGTCGCCGGTTTCCAGGCCGCGCGTCATGCCGGCGATGCGGCCCATTTGCCATACGGCGGTGGAGAGTGGAATCTCCTGCGGCACAACCTTGCGCGCTTCGCTCGTATGCACCTCGTAGGGCGGAATCACGGTAATAAAACGCAAGCGATCGCTCACCTCGTAGCGCAGGCACTGGGGGAGCGAATCGGTCGGCGTAAAGGAGCAGACGGCGCCGCCCAGGATAGCAGGGGCGACGTTATCGGGATGGCCCTCGACCTCGGTGGCAATGCGGACGAGCTCAGCGCGGTCGACGGTGTGGCCTGTCAGTGCGGCGGCGGCCATAATGCCGGCGACGACGCAGGTGGAGCTGGAACCCAGGCCACGGGCGACGGGCACGTCGGTCTGAATGTCGATAGCAACGGGAAAAGCCGGCTCGCCCCACGCGGCCAGAGCATCGACAAAGCTCACATAGACCAGGTTATTCTCGTTTTGGAACTCCTCGGGGCAGCCCGTGATGGTGAGCTTGTCGGCGCGCTCGAAGGTGAAGTGCGAGTAGAGGCTAACGGCCATGCCGAGGGTGTCGTAGCCGATGCCTAGGTTGGCGCTGGTTGCTGGGACGGTGATTTTGATCATGTGAGTCCTCCTGGGCGGGTCTGGCCGTTTAGTTCGCTGCTCGGGCAGTCCTGGCTCGCTCGGAAAGCACATTAAGTGCTTTCCGGCTCGTGTGGAACTCGCGACGAACTAAACGGCCAGACCCGCTCGCACGCTCGTCATCATCCCGAAAGCTAAATAATTAGAAGGTGCGCCGGCTTTCGCCGGCGCTTAATAAGGGATCTAGTTGGTGCTCATTCGTTTTGCTGCAGACTCGACGTAGCTTGCCATCTCATCGACGTCGCAGACGTCTTCGAAGCGGACGGGCTTGGATTCGAGTTCGGCGAGCTGGGTCGGGGCGACCGTGTTGGTGGCCTGCTCGAGTACGCACATAGCCTCAAAATCATCCTCGGGAACGTCGAGGCCCAGGGCGTCGCAGCAGGCGCGCGGGAACTTGTAGGGGCTTGCGGTCGAAAGCAGCACGCGGGCCTTGGCACCCTCGGCGGGAGCGATTTTTTCAAAGACGTGATAGCCGCAAGCGGTGTGCGGGTCGATCACGTAGCCGTTCGCGTCCCAGCAGCTCTTGATGGCAGCGCGGACCTCGTCCTCGCTGGCCCAACCGCAGCCAAAGACGCTCTGAATCTTTGCTAGCAGGTCGGCGGGAACCTCGTAGCGACCAGTCTGTGCCAGCTGCTCCATAAGGCTAGCAACGAGTTCGCAGTCGCCATCGGACAGGAAGTAGAGCATGCGCTCGAGGTTGGAGCTGATGAGGATGTCCATCGACGGCGAGATGGTCGTGAAGAACGGGCGGTTACGGTCGTAAACGCCGGTGGTCAGGAAGTCGGCAAGCACGTTGTTCTTGTCGCTCGCCACGACGAGCTTGGCGACGGGCAGACCCATGCGCTTGGCGTAGTAGCCGGCCAAGATATCGCCAAAGTTGCCGGTCGGTACGCAGAACTCCACGGCGTCGCCGGCCTCGATGGCGCCGGCGCGCAACAGCTGCGCATAGGCGGCAAAGTAGTAGACGACCTGCGGTACCAGACGGCCGACGTTGATGGAGTTGGCGCTCGAAAGCACCGTGCCGGCGGCCTCCAGACGCTCGGCAAGCTCCTTATCGGCAAAGATGCGCTTGACGGCGCTCTGAGCGTCGTCAAAGTTGCCGCGGATGCCGCAGACGGCGACGTTGTCGCCCTCCTGCGTGGACATCTGCAGGTTCTGGACGCGGCTGACCTTGCCCTCGGGATAAAAGACGGTGATGCCCGTGCCCGGAGCGTCGGCAAAACCGGCGAGCGCGGCCTTGCCCGTGTCGCCCGACGTGGCGGTGACGATCATGATGCGCTCAGCTCCGCCGTCCTTGGCAGAGGTGCGGGCCATGAGGCGGGGGAGCATCTGCAGGGCGACGTCCTTGAAGGCGCTCGTGGGGCCGCCAAAGAGCTCCATCACATAGGTCTGAGGGGCGTCGGCGCCCGGTGCAGCGTCGAGTTTGACGAGCGGCGTAACCTCTTCACTCGCGAACGTGCCGCGGTATGCCTCGTCGACACACGCCGAAATTTCTTCGGCCGTGTAATCATTCAGTAACATTCCCAACACATCTTGAGCGATTTCAAAGTAC